>CAMGJH010000156.1 GCA_946056345.1 uncultured Lentisphaeraceae bacterium
CGGGCCGTTATCCGAAAGCTCGAAGAGGACGCCCGGGCGGCTGGCGGAGTCCTTGGGCCAGACGACGGCACGCGAGGGATCGAGCTTGGCCAGATCGCAGGCTTTGGCGCGGATGTGGATGGTGCCGCCGCCGTGGGCGGTGAGGGCCTCGGAGGCGTTGCGGGTGATGTTTGAGAGGATGCGCCAGAAGTTTGTGGGGTCCACGAAGACGGTGCCGGTGCCGGGGGGCACGGGGTCGATTTGCAACCGGACGTTGGTGGGGAGGGCGTTGGCGTAGAAGGTCTCGAGGGCCAGGAGGAGGCTGGCCGGGGATTCGCTCTTGCACTTGAGGTTGATGTTGCCGGCCGAGTCCATCAGGTCGCGCGCCAGGAGGGTGCCCTTGTTGCAGGCGTTGCGCAGGGATCGGAGGGAGGCGCGGACATCCTCGGGCGAATCGGGGTTGACGGCCTCGACGACGCCCTGGATGACGGCGATGGTGTTGTTGATGTCGTGCGCCATAAAGCGGGCGAAGTCGTTCATCTGCGAGCGCTGGCGGATCTGGCGGAGCTGGACCTCGGCGCGGGTGCGGCGTTGGGCCTCACGAATGCGGCGGGAGATGTCGGTGAAGATGACCAAGAGGGTCTCGTTGCCCAGCTTGGAGAAGCGCGTCTCGAAGTAGCGCGGGGCCTCGCCGGTGGCGCGGCAGGAGAGGCGAATGACCGATGCTTCGCCGCGCGTGAGCACGGTGTTGCAGGTTTCGCGGAAGAGTTTTCGCCCGGCGCGGTCGAAGGCCGCCTCGTCGAGCCCGTGCCCCTCGACGAGGCCGGGGATGGGCGGCACGCCCTCGGGCTGCTTGCGCAGTTGCATCAGGGTGCCCTCGCGGTCGAAGACGCAGAGGCCGTCGGGGATATTGCGCAGGATCATTCGCTGGCTGCGCTCCACCTGGATGGCCCGTGCGCCCACCTGTCCTACGGAGAGGAGGAGGCGGTTGATTTCGTCGACCAGCGGCGAGAAGACCTTGCCGCGCTCCCAGGGGATGAAGCTGGAGACGCCCGAGACGCTATCGGCGTGGATACTTTGGAGGTAGGCGAGGAGGTCTCGGATAGGGCGGAAGACACCAATGCTCATTAGCACATAGTGTAGGAGCAAGAAGAGGGCCATTCCGACAAAGGCGATGAGCGGCAGGGCCAGGCGCAAGCGCGCGGCGAGTACCGGCATCCCCGCCGGTAGGCGGATGGTGTAGCGCGCCACGGGGATCCCGGTCTGGTCGAAGAGTGGGAAGATGGCCTCGAAGCAGTCGGAACCTAGCCCCCAGGTGCCGAAGAAGTCCTCCGCGCGCGTGCCGCGGAGGATGGGGGCGGGCGTTTGCGCGCGGCCCACGGCCGTCAGGCGCTCACCGGGGAAGACCTCGAAGAAGCCCGGGAAGGCGTTGGGGGGCAGGTGGACGGTGAGCGAGCCGAGCTCGCGCCCTAGGACAATGTAGGCGCTCGGCCAGAGGGTGTCCGGGAAGACCACCGGGATGGTGGCCACGAAGAAGGGGGTGCCGCGGAGGATGAGGATGCCCAACGGCAACGGTGGCGGGGTGAGGGCGTTGGCGAAGGTGTTGTGGAAGAGCGAGTGGTAGCGGTGGAGCTCGGTGCCGGCGGCCTTGGAGACGGCACCGCCGGGCTGCTGCAGGTAGGCTTCGTGGATCTTGCCCCCGCCGATGACGTAGACGGCCAAGGGGTAGGGCGAACCATCGGCGCGGTGGAACTCATCGAGGTTCTGCTCAAAGTCGATATAGCCAAGCTCCAGGAAGCGGTCAGCAATGCGCTTGCCATCGGCCATCATCTCGGCGCGCAGCGCCTCGAAGGCATCGGTCAGCGCCTCGGCCTGCGAGAGGGCCGTCTCCTTGGGGCGCTCTATCGCGCGCCCGATGGCCCAGTCGGCCCCCAGATAGACACCCACACAGAGGGCTAGCGCGCTGCCCCAGAAGAGGAAACGCAGCAGCAGGTGCCGAGGCAGGAAGAAATGTGGCAACAGGCGCATAGGCGGCAAGGCGGTTCAGGCTCGGTTAGGCTTCCTTGGCGTAACGCTTCTCGCAGGCAACCCGGAAGGGCGAGGGCCGCATGAGATAGAACCGGCAGGGGCAGGCTAACCGCGCGGTGAGCGCTTCCAACCCCTCCGAGGAGACCGGGTTGAGCGTGGCCACCAGCAAGTTCCCCGCCATCGTAGCAAAAGGCAACACGCCGCGCATGCGCACCTCCGCTTCCCCCATCGCCTCGAGCGCCTCTCCCTCGGCCTTGAAACGCTCAACGGGCACCGGCGGCACCTCGAAGTGCTGGATGAGCCCTACCAAGCAACTTTCCAACTGCGTGCCATCCACCTCTTCAATCAGGCGCAGGGCGGAGATGGTCTCCTGATGGCCGGCCTCGCGCAGGGCCACCAGGCGCTTGCGCACCTCGTCGGCCATCGCTTCCTGGATGAGCCGGTGTTCGGCCAGCCAGTCGACGCACTGGAGTTCGTGGCGGACGCACTGCTCGGCCAAGGTCTCCGCCCCGAGCGCTGGGCCAACCCGCCCCGGGTCCGAGGCGAACCCGGCCCGGGTCGAGGTCGAACCCGGGGCGGATGCGTTTTCGGCCTGGTGCAGGGCCTGCTGACGGTAGGCCTCTAGCCCGCGGATGACCTCGGCGCGTTTGAGGAGCATCTGGAGCGCAGGGTCGGCCAGGCGCTCCTCGGGGAGGAGGGAGAGGATGCGCTCGGCTTGGTCAGCCTCACGTTGGCGGAGGAGGGCGGCGGCCAGGGCGGGGAGGTGGCGGTTGCGCAGCTCGGTCTGCCCGGCGAGGTCGTAGGCCAGTACCAGGTAGAGGAGGGAGGCCAAGTCGCCGGGGCGCAACTGCAAGAGCCGCTCAAAGAAGGTGATGCCTTCGTTGAAGTCTTGGGTCTGGGGCGCGGTGTCGTTATCCATAGCAGGCTCCAAGGGTGGGGCTTATTCGTCGAAGAAGGGTTTGCCCTGCTCGAAGAGGGTGATGCGCGCGCCGCAGGCGGCGGCAGCAGTGCGCTCGCCGGCCTTGTTGTAAAGCACCTGAGCCTTGCGCGTGGCATCGAGGGCCTTGCGGAAGTTTCCGAGGACGGCGTGGGCGGCGCCGAGAGCGGCAAGGGCACGCGGCTCGCTTTCGCGCGTGAGGGAGGCGGCGCGGTCAGCCAGCTTGTAGGCCTCCTTGGGGCTACGGAGGGCCTCGAAGGGGGTGGTGGCCAGGTGCCAGGCGGCCTCGGCGAGGTAGGCGGCGTTCTTGGGGTCGGTTTCGGCCTTCATCCGCCATTCAGCGATCTTCTCGGCGGCGGCCTTCTGGCGCTTTTGTTGGGCGGCCTCCTCTTCGGCCTTCAGGAAGTCGAGTGAGAGGCCGGCCATCTTGAACTTGGTGGCAATCTCGTCCTTGTTGACGGCCTTGATGTACGCGTCGCGCGGGGTGATGAGGCCCTTGGTGGCCAGGCGGGTGAGCTCGTCGGAGAAGGTCTGCATCCCCACGTTGCGCCCGGTCTGAATGACCGATTGGAGCATGTGGGTCTTGCCCTCGCGGATGAGGGCGGCGACGGGGGTATTGACCACCAGCACCTCGAAGGCGGCCACGCGCCCGCCGGCGATCTTGGGGCAGAGGGTCTGGGCCACCACGCCCTTGAGCGTATCGGAGAGCATCGAGCGGATCTGGTTCTGGCGCTCGGCCGGGAACTTATCGATCATGCGCTCGACGGTGGTGGCGGCCGCGTTGGTGTGCAAGGTGGCGAAGACCAGATGGCCGGTCTCGGCGGTCTCGATGGCGATCTCCATCGTCTCGAGGTCGCGCATTTCGCCGATGAGGACGATGTCGGGGTCTTCGCGCAGGGCTGCGCGCAGGGCGGTGGCGAAGGAGCGCGTGTCGCGGTGGACTTCGCGCTGGTTGATGACGCACTTGGCCGGGGTGTGGACGAACTCGATGGGGTCCTCGATGGTGATGATGTGCTCGTTGCGCGTGCGGTTGATGTAGTCAATCATCGCCGAGAGGGTGGTGGACTTGCCCGAACCGGTCGGACCGGTGACGACCACGAGCCCCTTGGAGAGCAGGCAGAAGCTGCGCAGCGCCTCGGGCAGGTTCAGATCCTCGAAGGTGGGAAT
>CAMGJH010000157.1 GCA_946056345.1 uncultured Lentisphaeraceae bacterium
ACAATCTCGGCGATGACCTGCGTGTGGCGCGGCTCGCCGGCAAAGGCCCCATCGAGGTCCACCACATGCAAGTCCGCCGCGCCGGCTTCACGGAAGGCCTGGGCCTGAGCCACGGGGTCGCGCGAATAGATGGTGCAGTCCTCGGCGCGGCCTTGCTTCAGGCGGACGCAGCAACCATTCATCAAGTCAATCGCGGGCAAAATGCGCATGGGCTTCTCCTGTGTGGGGGCTCAAAATGCGCGCATTGTAGCATATCCTCCCGGTGGCGTGGGGCGTGGGGGGCATAAAAACGCGGGGCGGCCCGGAGGCTGCCCCGCGTTTGGCGTGTTCCTTGGGTGGGCCTTACTTGGCCAGGTCCTGGAACATCTGGTAGGCTTCGTCGGGCTTGAGCCCCTTGTGGATGACGGCGCTGACGGCCTGGATCATCGCGGCGGGGTGCTCGGACTGGAAGACGTTGCGGCCCATATCCACACCGGCGGCACCATCGTTGATCGCCTTGTAGGCAATCTCGAGGGCCTCGCGCTCGGGGACCTTCTTGCCGCCGGCGATGACGATCGGCACGGGGCAGGCGGCGGTCACGGTCTCGAAGCCTTCGGTGTAGTAGGTCTTGACGATGTTGGCGCCATTCTCAGCGCACATACGCGTGGCCAGGCGGAAGTACTTCGCGTCGCGGGTCATCTGCTTGCCCACGGCCGTCACGCCCATCACCGGGATGCCATACTTCTGGCCGATGTCCACGGTGTGATAGAGGTTGGCAACGGTCTTGGCCTCGGTGAGCTCATCGCCGATAGCGACCATCACGGCCATCGCCGCGGCGTTGACGCGGATGGCTTCCTCGGCGGCAATGACGACGTTGTCATTGAGGTTGGTGAGGATGGAGGTGCCGGCATCGGAGCGCAGGCAGACCGGGACGGTGTTGGTGGGCGGGATGACCGAGCGCAGAATGCCGCGGGTGCACATCAGGCAGTCGGCATACTCCAGCAGCGGCACAATCGAGAGGTCGATGCGCTCAACGCCGCCCGTCGGCCCCATAATGAAGCCGTGGTCGCACGCGAGCATCAGAGACTTGCCGTCCGCGCCGAAGATGCGCGAGAGGCGGTTCTTCATGCCCCAATCGAGGTTGCCGCAGCCCTTGAGCGGGAAGCCGGCGGTTTCTTGCGGAGTGCCCACGCCAAAGGCGGAGGCTTCCTTAAAGTTGTCCATATCAGGCATTTGGGTGTTCCTTTACTTGAAGGGAGGTGAGGGGGCCTTAGGCGAAGGCCCCGAAGATGACTGCCATCGAGGCCGAGCCGGCATCGATCGCGCCGATGGAGCGCTCGCCCAGATTGCGGGCGCGGCCGAACTTGGCCCGCATCTTGGCCGTGGCTTCCGAGCCAGCCTTCGCGGCGGCGGCGGCAGCGGCGAACATCGCCGCCTCGCCCTGGGCCTTGGCGGCCACGAGGGCCTCGGTGGCGGGCTGGAGGGCATCCATCATCGTCTTGTCGCCCGCGCGGGCCTTGGTGATGGCGCAGACTTCCTCGAAGCCGCCTTCGAACATCTCGGCGAGGGCCTCGGCATCGAGCTCGGTCTTGCCGGCATCGACGGCATCTGCCATCCCTTCGCACCACGCACCGTAGAGCGAGGAGGTGGAGCCGGAGGCTTCGGTCTCGAGCTTCTCGGCCATATCGGTGATGTAGCTCTTGAAGTCGTCGCCTTCGGCGTGGACGATGGCCTTGAGGGCGGCGACGATGGCGGTGCCGTGGTCGCCGTCGCCACCGGTGGCGGCGTCGAGTTCAGAGAAGTGCTTCTCGCCGGCGTTGATGGCCTCTTGGGCCTTTAGCCAAATCGCCTTGAATTGTTCAAGCGTCATGGGGGCTCCTTAACCGTTGACGGTCCAGTAGGGGGTGTTGGCCTTGGCCTTGAGGAGGGCCTCGCAGGTGGGGCAGACCTTGGCCAGGATCATCTGGAAGCCGGCCATTTCCTGCACGGTGAGCAGCTCGGTGGCCAAGCCATTGGTGAGCGTAATCCCCCGCCCGGCGAGGACCTTGGCGGCCGCGCGGTAGCAGATGAGCATTTCCATCGCGGTGGTGGCGCCAGAGCCATTGATGATGAGCAGGGCGCGGTCGCCGGACTGCAGTTTGGTCGCGTCGATGAGCTTCTCGACCATAATCTTGGCCGTGGCGTCAGCCGTCTGCATCTTCATAATGCCGCCGCCGCCTTCGCCGTGCTGGCCCATGCCGATCTCCATTTCGTCATCGGCGAGCGCGCCGATCTCGGCGCCATTCTGCGGGTGGGTGGCCACCTTGAGGGCCACCGAGAGGGTCGCCAGGTGGGCGTGGAAGTTCTGGCCAATTGCGAGGACTTCATCGATGGTCTTGCCCTGCTCGCACGCAGCGCCCATCACCTTCATCAGCGGGATGCAGCCGCCCAGACCGCGACGATCCTCGGGGTCGGCGTCGATGCCCGGGGCGATGTCTTCCTGGACGATGATTTCCTTGACGGCGATGCCAGCCTTTTCGGCCAAGCGCAGCGCCTTGCGGGCAGCCATCCGGTCGCCATTGTGGTTGAGGGTGAGCAGGATGATGCCGGCCGGCCGGGCGAACATTTCGATGGCCTCAAAGACCTTCGGGCCGCCGGGGGCGGCAAAGACATCGCCCGCGACCGCCGCATCGGCCATCCCTTCGCCGACGAAGCCGTGCATCGCCGGCTCGTGCCCTGTGCCGCCGAAGCAAATCAGGGCCACCTTGTCCTGGGCCTTGGGGGTGGCGCGCACCACGATGCGCTCATTGACAATCTTGACCTTGTCGGAATAGGCCATCGCGAGGCCTTCGAGCATCTCGGCGGTAAGATTCGCCGGGTCGTTCATAAACTTCTTCATCGGCATAGCAGCTCTCCTTTACTTGGCCTGGTAGAACTCGACGACGGTGTCGTTATCGTAGACGAAGGCGATGTAGGCGCTGCCCACGTCCATCTTGTCCCAGAGGATTGCCTTGCCGGCAATGGCTTCATCGATGTTGTCGACGGCGTAGGCCACGTGGGGCTGCTCCTGGATGGCGGCGGCCATCGGGGAATCGACCTCGAAGTAGAGGAACTCGATCGAATACTTATCCTTAGAAGCGTCGGTGACCCAAACCTTGAGCGGGGCCATATAGATCATATCGGGCAACTTTTCGCCGACAATCATGCCGGTGTGCATATACTTCATCGTCATACGCGGGAACCTTTCGGTGGGGTGAGTTAAAGGGAAGGGTGGGGCGCGGAAGGCCGCGCCCCGCGCCATTAGAAGGCCACGTTCGGGCAGCTGAAGCGCAAACCGTTACCGTCGTGATAGGTGGCATACTCCGAGACGATCGCGCCCTCGGGCCCGCCCATCATAAAGTGCCACGTCTCATCCTTCGGCAAGGGGTGGACCTGGCCATCGGCCTCCCACTTTTCCACATGCACGCAGTTCAGGTGCGGGGCCTGGCACTTGGCCAAGAGGGCCTTGGCCTCCGGGAACTGGTCGAGGTTCGGCTCGCCCACTTCGCTGAAGCCATAGACCGAGCCGTAGCGGACCTGCCAGCTCTCGTGCTTGCACTGCAGGGGGCCCTTGTCGTCGGTCGTGGGCAGGTGACGGTGCTCGGCAATCGCCTGACCGGGCAGCAGGAAGATCTCGTGCGCGAAGTACTGCTTGTCGCGGTTGTTCACCCAAAAGACGCCGCCCATCCCGAAGGAGGCGAAGTCGCCCTGCGCGAAATCCACCGCCCACAGGAAGCCCGGCTCCTCGAGGTAGCGCTTGTAGACCGGGGCGTTGAGCTTCTTCATCAGCTCAATGTAGGCCTGCTTGCCCTTTTCGGCATCGAACTTGCCATCCTTGTAAAAGTCCTTGTTATCCACTGTCTTAATCTCCTTTTGCTGGGAACCGCACGCCGCGGTGCCACAACAGCCCGCAGCGAAAACCGTCATCGAAGCGGCCAAGACCGCCATCGCGCCAACGCGCGCAAACATCGTCGTATTCATACGCTATCCTTTCTTCTTGGAGCGGAAAGCCCTCTCCAACATTGCGCCCTTATTATACGGCGCACCGCCGAAATGTGCAAGCGGAAAATCGTGCTCGCTGCGCTCGCAGCGGACAGCGGACAGCCGACAGC
>CAMGJH010000158.1 GCA_946056345.1 uncultured Lentisphaeraceae bacterium
AGGAGGGAGAGGCCGAAGGCGGGGAGCATGGCGTCGACTTCGCGGCCCCAGGCGCCGACGAGGGCGTACATCAGCGAGACGGCGGCGTTGCCGAGGGTGAGGGCCAGGGCGCTCTTGCCTAGGGGCGCGCGGGCGAGTCCGGCGAAGAGGCACGAGGCTTCGGCCAGGACCGGCACGGCGCGCAGGGCCACGAGGGCCATCGGCCCGCGGCGGGCGAAGAAGTCGGTGAGGAGCGCGCTTTCGGTTTCGCCGAGGGCGCGGCGGGCGAGGGCCGAACCGCGCGCGCCGAGCCAGTAGCCGATGGCCGCGCTGACGTTCATTGCCAGGAAGGAGCCGAGCCACCCCCAGCCCACGCCCAGCAGCATCCCGAAGAGGGTGCTGACCAGGCTGCTAGGCACCGGCAGGAAGATGTCCAGCGCCAGCGCGCCAAAGAGAATTGCGGCCGAGAGCCACTTGGCCTGCCCTTCCAGCGCGCCGAAGTCCTGAAAGAAGGCTTCGATGGGCTCCTGCCAGAGCACGAAGGGCACGATGATGGCCACGCAGACGCCCAGGAGCAGCAGCCCTGTGCGCCGCCACTTTGCCAACCGTGCCAACAGTTGCTTCATCATTGCCCGCCTTACAGCGCCTCGAGCGCGGCGTCGATCTCGGCCTGCTCGGCGGCGGTGATGTTCTCGACCGGCTCGAGCGGCACCACGCCCTTCTTCATCAGCTCCAGGTTGGCCTGACGTTTGACGGCGGCCTGTTCGCGCTCGGAGTGCCACCCTTTGCCCAACGTCGCCTCAATCGCCTCGCGGGCGGCGGCCTGCTCGCGCTTCTGCCGCTGCACTTCGGCCGAGCGGTGCTCGACGAGCCGGCGCAGGTAGCTTTGGGCCGACTCCCCGGAGGCGACGGCCTCCTTCAATTCGGCCACGCCGGCCTGGACGAGCGCCTCCTTCTCGGTCTCGGGCTCGCCGCGTTCCTTGCCCGGCTCAAACTCCTGAATGAAGTCGATGTCCTCGCCAATCGGGATGGGCAGGGGCGGGGCCTCGACATCTGGCGGCAGACTCATCTGCATGGCGATGAGCTGCTCGGCCAGGGAGTTGGGCTTCTTGCGCTCGCGCTCGGCGGCGGCCTCGGCCTTCGCGGCGGCTTCGGCGGCGTCCTCTTCGGCCTTGACTTGCTGCTGGACGATGACTTCGGGGGTGATCGTCTCCAGCAGCCCCAACCCGAGGCCGAGGGTGAAGGTGACGCCCTCGCGCCGGAAGGTGGCGAACTCGCCTTCGAGGTCGGAGAGGACGAGCTCGAGGCCGTTGGCGCTCTCGCCATCAAAGAGGGTGATGTACGCGGGCGGGTCGATGCCGTTATCGATGAGCCCCACGGCCGTGCGCCCATCGGGCGTCTCGGTCATCGCGCAGAGTTTAATCTTGTTCGACTCCTCTTCCACCTTCTTGGGGTCGACGGCTTCGGGCGCGGCCTCGACCTCCTGGGGCGCGGCGGGCATTGGCCCGAAGGGTTCGCTGCTGATAATCAGCTCGTAGAAGGCCTTGGGGCGCGCGGCCATCGCCACCGCCACCGCGCCAAGCGCCGCCAAAATCAGGGGGAAACGCGCGCTCATAGCTGGATGATTGCCTTTCGGATGGCGCGCGCGTCGGGGGCGGCGAGGACGGCCTCGCGCTTGGCGGCCGAGCGCAACGCGGTGAGCACGGCGGTGATAAAGGTCATATAGGGGCTGTTCGCCTCGTCGGGGGTCAGGGTGAGAATGACAATCCGGCAGGCGCGCCCCTCGGGCTCCTCGGAGAAGTCCACCGGCACCTCGGTCACCCCAATGGCGCAGACCAGACTGCGCACCATCGCCGTCCGCGCGTGGGGGCAAGCCACGCCGTAGCCCACGCCGGTGGCCATCACCCGCTCGCGCGCCAAGACCGCCTCGGTGGCCTGCTCCACGTCGGCCACTGCGCCGGAGGCGTGCAGCCGTGCCATAAGGCCGCGAATGACCTCGTCGCGCGTTGCGCCCGGCAGCTTCGGGCAAATCGTCTCCTCGCGCACATATCGCGCCAGGACTGCCCGCCGTTGCGCCGCCGCCCCGAGTTTGCGTGCGGCCTCTTCGTCGGCCGCCACCCCCAGTTGCGCGCGTTCGGTCACCGGCTTGCGCAGCGCCTCGAGGACCGACTCATACTCGGCCAGCGACTCGGCCACCACATTGCGCACAAAGGGCAGCGCCGCCTCCGAGACTGAGATGGCGATCTCCTCGCCCTGCGCCAGGATCGTCAAAATCACATCCGCTCGCCGCGCCTGATAGAGCCCCTGCGCCGGGTCGATCTGGTGGACAAAGAAGCCCTCGCGCGTCAGGTTCTGCGCAATCTTCGCCATCACCGAGTTCAGCACCGCGTGGTTCGGGAAGCGGAAGACCGCCGACGGTGCCGGCGCCCCCTCCTCGGCCCGCCGGTGCCCGCGCGCCTTCGCCTTGAAGGCCGCAATCAGCAGCGACGGCGCGGCCAGCGTCGTCAAGAGCGTCATCAGCACGGCCACCCCCAACACCTCGGTGTGGCCGTGCGCGGCAGCAATCCCGGCAATAATCAGCGCCACCTCCCCGCGCGGCACCATCCCCAGCCCCACGCGCAGCGCCCCCATCGGCGTAAAGCCAAAGCACAGCGTGGGCAACCCGCACCCAAGCACCTTCGCCAACACCGCCACCGCCGTGTAAACCAGCCCCGCCGTCAGCACCCCCGGCGCGCAAAACTCCCGCACATCCACCATCATCCCCATCACCACAAAGAAGACCGGCACCAGGAACTGATAGACCCCGTGGAGCTTCTCCTGGATCATCAGCCCCATCTCCGTGCGCGAGAAGGCCAGCCCCGTCACATACGCGCCGATAATCATCGCCAGGTGCGCCTGCTCAAAGCAGCCCCCCACCACCAGCGCCAACCCCAACGTCAGCACCGCCACCTCTCCGTGGCTCCCGCAGCGCTTGAGCAGCCGCGCCACCTTGCGCGAGGAGAGCACCGCCACCAACATCCCCCCCAGCCAGAAGCCAAAGCTCCGCGCCGCAATCCCCCCAATCTGCCGCCACGAAATGCCGCCCCCCGCGTCCCCCGCCGCAATCACCCCCATCCCAATCGCCAAGAGAATAATCCCCAGCACATCGTCAATCACCGCCCCGGCAAGGATGGTCACCCCCTCCTGCGAGTCCAACTTCCGCCGCTCCGACAAAATCCGCGCCGTAATCGAGACCGATGTCGCCGTGCTCATCACCCCCATCAAAATCGCCGTCGGGTCGCTCCACGAAAGCCCCATCACCCACACGCCAACCCCTGCGCCCGTGAAATAGGAGGCCGCCACCCCGCCAATCCCCACCAGGCTCCCCACCGCCGAGTAGCGCATAAACATCCGCAAATCCGTCTCCGCCCCCACCAAAAAGAGCAACACAATCGACGCCACCGTGCACAGACCATACAACTCCGGCGTCACCCCCACCGGCGTGCCCGCCACCTGGAAGATCCATCCCCCCCACAGCCGCCCCAAAGCAAAGGGCCCAATCGCCATCCCCGCGCACAACTCCCCCAACACGCTCGGCAACCGCAACGCCGTAAAGAGCAGGTTCCCCATCCGCGCCGCAAAGACAATCACCCCCAGCTGGATGGCGAGCATCATCATCCGATGCGTCAACGCAGCACTCTCCGCCCCCGCCGTCTCCCCCGCCCACAGCGGAAAAGCCAACAGCACGCACGCAATAAACAACGACAACACTCGCTTCATAACCCCCATTCTACCACAACCCACGCCCGCACGCAGGCGTGCTCGCCGCTCTGGGGGCCCTCGCCCCCACGCCCTCACGCCCCCCTCAAAACGCATCCGCCCCGGGTTCGCCTCGAGGTAGCCCCGGGTTCGAGGTCAACCCGGCCCGACCTCGGAATGGACCCGCCCCAGGTTCGCCTCGAGGTAGCCCCGGGTTCAATTTGAGCCCGGGGCGGAGTGAATGAATAAGACGGGGCCTTATTACCAATAAGACGGGGCCTTATTACCAATAAGACGGGGCCTTATTAATTCACCTCGGGGCGCTTTACATTTTTATCCGC
>CAMGJH010000159.1 GCA_946056345.1 uncultured Lentisphaeraceae bacterium
AGCCCTGTCGGCTGTCCGCTGTCGACTGTTTCCTGTCGACTGATTACAGCGGCAGCGGCGTGATTTCGCGCGTTTCGAGGTCCTTGGCCTGGGCGTTGCCGGCGGCGAGGTCATCCGGGCCGAGGAAGACGGCGAACTTGGCGGCGGAGGCACCGGCCTTGGAGAAGAAGTGCTTGGGCTTCTGCGGCAGGAGGGCTAGGTCGACGGCGTGGCCTTCGGCGCGCAAGCGCGCAGCCAGGGCCACGGCCGCACCGCGCTGCTCGCCGGCCATATAGCCGATGGCGTAGCCGTGGCGCGTGACCGGGCAGGTCTCGCCGAGCGCCTCGCGCAGGACTTCGCCCACCACCACATCGCCAAAGCCCATGCCGACGGCCGGAGTCGGCTGACCGCCGACCAGGGCGAGGAGCGAATCGTAGCGGCCGCCGCCGAAGATGGCGCGGAACTTGCGCTGCACGTCGAAGGCCTCGAAGACGATGCCAGTGTAATAGGAGAGGCCGCGAATAACGGCGATGTCGAAGGTCAGCAGCGCGCCGTAGCCCATCTGGTCGGCCAGGGCGAAGAGGTCGCGCAGGTTGGCGATGGCGGGGGAACTGGCACCAGCGAGGGCGGCGGCCTCATCGAGGGTGGTCACCGAGAGGAGCTCGAAGGTCTTGGCGATAGCCGTGGTGTCGAGCCCTTCGGCGCGCAGAAGCTCGGCGATTTCCTCGTCGGAGATCTTGCCGCGCTTATCGAGGGCGATGAAGACGGCCGGGTGCTGCGCCTCGGGGATGCCACTCTTGGCGAGGAGCTCGCCGAGGAGGGCGCGGGAGCTGACGTGGATGCGCCAGGCATCGTCGCCCAAGCCCATCGTGCGCATGGCGGTGACGGCCGCGCCGAGGATCTCGGCCTCGCAGAGGACGTCCTCCGAGCCGATGATGTCCATATTGAGCTGGTAGTGCTCGCGCTTGCGGCCGCGGGTCATGCGCTCGTAGCGGAAGCACTGGGCGATGGTGTACCACTTAATGGGGAAGGGCAGGCGGGTCTGCCGGGCGGCGACCATCCGCGCGAGGGTGGGGGTCATCTCCGGGCGCAGGGCCAGCTTGCGGCCGGACTTATCCTCGAAGGCGTAGATTTGCTCGGAGACCTCTTCGCCGCTCTTGCGCTGGAGGAGCTCGAGGGATTCGACCACGCAGGCGTCATAGTTCCGGAAGCCGGAGCGCTCGGCGGCGGCGCGCCAGGCATCGAAGATGCGGTTGCGCCAAACCATATCCTCGGGGTAGAAGTCGCGCATGCCGCGCGGCGCGTCGAAGGTGACGGTGCTCATGCGGCCTTACTCCTGGGCCTTGTCTTCTTCGGCGAGCTTGGCGCCGGCGAGGTCGGAGCGCAAGAGGCGCGAGCACTTGAACTTGATGGCCTTACGCGGGGGAATCCAGACCTCCTGCTCGGGCTTCTTGGGGTTACGCCCGGTGCGGCCCTTGCGCTCGACCACCTGGAAGACGCCGAAGCCGCGCAGCTCCACATGGCCATTCTCGATGAGGTTGGCCAGGAGCGCCTCGAAGGTGGTGTCGATGATCTGATAGGCCAGGGCCTGGGGAATGTGGTGGGTCTTGGCGATGACCACCGAGAGGTCGCGGCGCGTGCTTGTGGAGGGAATTGGCTTGGAGAGTGACATAGGGGCTTCCTTTCTCTGGGGGAAGTGGGAATTAAAGGGTTTTCAGGCGCTCGGCAATCTGCTCGGCGGCGGCCTCCGGGGCCACAATCGCAGACTCCTTCTCGGTCCGCGCGCGGACCTCGAAGCCGCCCTTGGCAAAGCCCTTCGCGCCGGCCACCACGCGGATGGGCAGGCCGATGAGGTCGGCATCCTTGAACTTGATGCCCGGGCGCTCGGCGCGGTCGTCGATAAAGACGTCGATTCCACGCGCCTCGAGCTCCTCGGCCAGGGCGTCGGCCTTGGCGACGACCTCGGGGTTATCCGGGTCGAGCACCAGTAGCGCCACCTGGTAGGGGGCCACGGCGGCCGGCCAGATAATGCCATTCTCGTCGTTGCGCTGCTCGACAATCGCCTGCAGCGTGCGCGAGACGCCGATGCCGTAGCAGCCCATCGTCAGCACCTGCGGCGCGCCCTTCTCGTCTAGGAAGGTCGCCCCAAAGGCCTGGGAATACTTCTTGCCCAGCTTGAAGCACTGGCCCACCTCGGTCCCGCGGCGAATGGCCAGCTTCTGGCCGCAGTGCGGGCAGAGGTCGCCCTCGGCCACCAACGCCAAGTCGGCAAACTGCGTCACCTTCGCATCGCGCGCCAGGGAGACGTGGCGCAGGTGGAAGCCCTCTTCGTTCGCCCCCACGATGACATCGGCCGCGCCTTCCAACGCACTATCGGCATAGACCGGCACGCTCACGCCTACCGGCCCAATCGAGCCGCACGGCCCAGCCACCGCCGCCACCGTCGCCTCGTCGGCCGCCTCAATCTTCGCCCCGCCCAGCAGCCGACGGAGCTTGAGCTCGTTGAGCTCGCGGTCGCCCGGCACCAGCACCATCACCGGCTTGCCGCCGGCGAGCACCACCAGGCTCTTGACCACGCGGTCGATCGGCTCGCCAAGGAACTTGGCCACCTCTTCGCAGCTATGCTGGCCGGGAGTCGCCACGCGCTCGGCCGCGCCCCCCTCGGTCTGGTAAGGAATACGCACTTGCTTGCGCTCGGCGCGCTCCTGGTTCGCGGCATACCCACAGCCGCTGCAGCTCAAAATCCCATCCTCGCCGCTCTCGGCAAAGACCATAAACTCGTGCGAGAAGTTCCCGCCGATGTCGCCGGTGTCGGCCTCCACCGGTGTTGCGGCCAGGCCCACGCGCTTGAAGATGCGCACGTACGCTTCGAACATCGCCTTGTAGCTCGCGTCCGCCCCGGCGTCATCGGCATCGAAGCTATACGCATCCTTCATAATGAACTCTTTGCCGCGAATAAGGCCAAAGCGCGGGCGGATTTCGTCGCGGAACTTGTTGCGGATTTGATAGATGGTGCACGGCAGCTGACGGTAGGAGGAGATCTCGTTTTTCGCCAGCGCGGTGAAGGCCTCCTCGGCCGTCGGCGCCAGGACGAACCACGCCTCCTTGCGGTCCTGCACGCGGAACATGCCCGGCCCCATCGTCTCCCAACGGCCCGTCTGCTTCCACAGCTCGGCCGGCTGAAGAATGGGGAAGAGCGTCTCCTGCGCCCCGGCGCGGTTCATCTCCTCGCGGACAATCCGCTCAATCTTCTGCAACGCGCGCAGCCCCAACGGCATATAGGTGTATAACCCGCCGCCCAGCTTGCGCAGCATCCCCGCGCGGATCATCAACTTGTGGCTCACAATCTCGGCATCTTGCGGGGCCTCACGCAACGTATTCAACAGAGCCCGACTCCAACGCATCATATCGGCAATTCCTTCTTTCTTCCCTGGAAATAGGGACAAAACGCGCATAACTATCTCAAAAACCGTGCCGAAAAGCAAGGAGATTTAGCCGCTGGCGTGCCTCTGAACCGACTGTGGGGCTGTTCGCCCCCTCCCCCCTCGGGAGTAAGGGGCGCTCCACCCCGGCCGGAGTGCCCCGAGGGCTCTTCGGTTATGGAGCGTTCACCGTTCACTGTTCACCGTTCACCTCTACGCTCCCCGCGCCCCTCACGTTTGCATCCGCCCCGGGTTGGCCTCGAGGTAGCCCCGGGTTGGCCTCAAGGTAGGCCCGGGTGCGAGAGCAAGGTGGGGCTGCCCGTTTTGACGGGCCGCGTCCCCGCGGCCCAAGTGGGAGACTAGGCCGCCGTGGACGGCGGCCGTCAGAACGGGCGACGGAAGCACATACCGCCTCGGCCCCCGGCGCTTTACATTTTTGTCCGCCCCGGGTTCGCCTCGAGGTAGGCCCGGGTTCGCCTTCGACCCGGGCCTAGTTCGTTTTGGCCTCGGGGCGGGTGACCTGCGGAGCAGGCCACTGCAAAACCTTTAGCGGCTCTGCCGCCCCCTTCCCCCTGCGCAGCGCTGTGTGCTTCTTTGTGCTCTT
>CAMGJH010000160.1 GCA_946056345.1 uncultured Lentisphaeraceae bacterium
CAGGGCTGCGCAGGGGGAAAGGCTGAAAGGCACCGCTAAAGGTTTTGCAGTGGCCTGCTCCGCCTTTCACACCCGGGGCGGGCCCAAAACGAACCCGGCCCGGGTCGAGGGCGAACCCGGGCCTACCTCGAGGTGAACCCGGGGCGGATGCGAGGCGAACCCGGGGCGGATGCGAGGCGAACCCGGGGCGGATGCGCGGGAAGGGCGCGGCAGGGGGTAGCAGGGGGTGGGGCCTTTAAGGTTTTGCACGGCCTGCTCCTCAGGCCGCCCGCGCCTCGCGCGCACACGCGCGCGTGTCTATATATCATCCACCCCTCCGCGCGGGGCCTGTACACGCGCTCGGCGAGTTGTGTTATAGTAAGGCTATGGCAAACGAAGCGAAAGCGGCGGCATCGGCGGAGACCCTTCCCAAGCGGGTGATGGGCCAGCCGGAGTCCTTTGCGGTTGGCGCGCAGATTGGGGCCTATCGGGTGGTGAGGCGGATTGGCCTGGGGGGCATGGGAATGGTCTATGAGGTGGAGCACGCGATGCTCCATCAGCACTTCGCGCTCAAAACCTTCTTCTTTGCCGATCCCTCGATGGCCGAGCAGGATGACTTGGAGGGGCGCTTTCTGCTGGAGGCGCGGGTCACCTCGCAGATGCACCATCCGGGCATTGTGGCGGTGCAAACGCTGGATCGCGACGCGGCGAGCGGGGCTTATTACTTTGTGATGGAGTATGTGGCGATGGGGCGGCGGCGGCGGGAGGCGTTGCTCGCTTCGGCCGTAGGCGATGGCAAGGCCTGGCAGGAGCCGGGCACCACTGCCACGCTGGCCACGGGCGAGGAGACCGTCGGCCTCTCGCTGGAAGATTTGCTGCAGCACGCGCGCTTGGCGGGTAAGCCGCTCAACCAGGAGGTCATCCGCCGCCTGCTCGTGGATGTGGCCGACGCCCTGGCCTACGCGCACAGCTTCGGCGAGGGGGTGCTCCACCGCGACATCAAGCCGGCCAACCTCCTGGTCCGCGCCGATGGCCATGCGGTCATTGCGGACTTCGGGGTGGCCAAGGTGCTCGATCGGCACCTGCGCGGGGCAATGATTGGCGAGCGTGGCGAGAGCCTGTCGCTGCGGCTGGATCAGGGGGGCAAAGCCTATCGGCTGCTCCTGGGCACGCGTGAGTATATGGCCCCGGAGCTCCTCTCGGGCGCACCGCCTTCGCCGAAGACCGACCTCTTTGCCCTGGGCGTGGTGGCCTATCAGCTGCTCACCGGCCAAGCCTTCGGGGCCGGCGCCAAGGAGCCCTCCGCACTGGGCCTGCCCAAGGCGTGGGATGATCCCATCGTCGGCTGCCTTTACACCAATCCCGATGACCGCTGGGGCAGCCTGGCCGAGTTCCGCGCCTCGCTCGAAGCCCTCAAACTCTCGCGCGCCTCCGCCCGCACCGCCACCGCCAAGACCATCCCGGCCACCCCCGCCGAGGTCGAGGTCTTTGCCGAACCGGAGAGCGAAGGACCTGGCGAGGGGCCCGCAGCGCGGTTGGGACCGAGGCTTTGGTGCGCGGGGATGGTGCTGCTCTCGGCCTGCTTTGGGGGCCTTTGGTGGGCGCGGCAGCCGCGGCCGGAAGCGCCCGAGGCGCAGGCCTTCCCGGTGGTGCCCATCGAAGAGCACCTCTTCCTGATGCCGCTGGCCAATGGCTGGCGCCTGGCGCGGGTCCACCCCGATGCCTATGGCGTGGTGACAGTGCCCGCAACGCTGCGCGCGCGGCCGATTGTGGAGGTGGCCAATGGGGCCTTGGAGGGCTGCGAGCACGTCACCGAGCTGCGCCTGCCGCCGGGCGTTCAGCAGACCGGCGCGCCGTTGGCTGCCGAGGCACCGCCCCCGGCGCAACCGCTGGCGGCCGATGGCGAGCGCGCGGTCGTTGCCGCAGCCGTGACGGTGGCGGGCAAGCCTGCGGAGGCGGCGGTGGAGCTGACGCTGCAATTTAATGCCGCCCAGCAGGCCTACACGGTGGTGACCATGGGGGCCCTGCCCCGAGGGGCCACGGTGGTGGTGCCCGCCGAGCACCAGGGGCGGCCCATCAACCGCGTGGCCTCCGGCGCGTTGGGCGAGGTGGGCGAGGAGGTGCTGCTGCGCTTCCTGGGCGAAGTGCTCCTCGAGCCGAAGCTCTGCACCGGGCGAGCCCCGCGCGCCATCGGCTTCCCGAGTACCGGTCGGCCGCTCTTCTCGCGCGAGACCTTTGGGCGCGAGCGGCCGGAGTTCTATATCTTCCTCGACCAGCCGGGCCTCGCGCCCATCCGCGTCTCCTCCTTCGTCAAGGAGGGCGAGGCGATCTACCTCATCGCCTCGCGCGGCTGCTGGCTCTACCAGCTCAAGGCCAGCCGGCAGCGGAGCGCCTTCCCCATTCCCGAACGCGTCCGCGAGATGGAGGTGCTCGGCGTGCTGCCCGGTGCCCTCCGCGGCAATGCCGCCCTCACCACGCTCAAAGCGCCCAGCCGGGCCGACTTCCAGCTCCTTCCCGGCGCCCTCGACGGCACGGCCATCACCCCCTAAGCTTCGCCCTCATGTCCGCCCCCACCCCCGATAGCCCCATCCCGCCGCGCACCACCATCGGCGACTACCGCGTCCTAGAACGCTTCGCCACCGGGGGGATGGGCGAACTCTACCGCGTGATCAACCCCCTCTTGCAGGAGGTCTTCGCAATGAAGGTCCTGCGCGAGGAGCCCGACCGCAGCCACCGCGCCGAGAGCGTCCAGCGCTTCTTCGATGAGGCACGCACCACCCTCCGCCTCCGCCACAGCCACATCGTCACCCTCCACACGATGGGCCTCGTGCCCGACAGCGGGCGGCTCTACTTTATGATGGACTACGTGGGGCTGAGCGCCCAGCGCCGCGCACAGATCCTCGGCGAGGGCCCCTGGTTCGCCCCGTGCGCCGTCGCAACGGCCGAAGGCGACCGACAGCCGATGAGCCTTGAGGACGTGCTTGCCGCGCGCGGGCCGATCCCCGAGAAGGTCCTGCGCATCCTGGCGGCCGACGTCGCCTCCGCCCTCCACCACGCCCACCAGGCCGGCGTCATCCACTGCGACCTGAAGCCCGCCAACATCCTCCTGCGCAACGATGGCCACGCCGTGGTCGGCGACTTTGGCATCGCCCGCGCCGTCCGCGCTGCCTCCGGCACCGGCAGCATCCTCGGCACCCTCCACTATATGGCCCCCGAGCAGCACGACCCCACCGCCACCCTCACCCCCGCCGTCGACGTCTACGCCTTTGGCGTCACCCTCTACCGTCTGCTCACCGGCACCTACCCCGAGGGCATCTGGAAGCGCCCCTCCGAGCTCGGCTTCAGCCCCGCGTGGGACCGCCTATGCGAGGCCTGCCTGGCGCACGACCCCGCCGAGCGCTGGGGCTCGATGCGCCGCATCCACACCTACCTGCGCCTGATGCCGCGCTTCTCCGTACGCTTCTACGCCCTGCGCAAGCGCCTGCGCGAAGGCACGCGCGTCCTGGGCTGCTACCTGCTGCCCACGGCCTTGGCGGTGGCCACCGGCGCGCTGGTGGTCAACCAAAGCCTGCGCCGCCCCAGCACCCCGCGCAAACGCGCCTGGGAGCCGGTCCACCCCACGCCCGAAGCCTTCGCGTTGGGCGATGAAGCGCGCGCCGAGCCCCTCCCCGAGGCCACCGGGATGCTCACCTATGCCCCCGCCGCCCCCGCCGAACTCCCCCTGCCGGCCGAGCCGCTGGCGGGGGACATTGCACGGCTGTGCGGGGGCGGATTGAGCTTCTATGACGCCGCCGCTCCCATCGTGACGGCAGAGAGCGTAGATATGACCTGCGCCTTTCGGGCTTCCCGGTATGACCGGGAGGAGAGCGGCGAAGGAGACTACATCAACTGCCCGCTGAATAAGGAAGAATACGAGGCCTTCCGGGAAGCGCTGGTGAACGCCCAGCGGGCGCCGCTGCACGAATTTGACACGCCCCGGGATTTGACGGTATACGAGG
>CAMGJH010000161.1 GCA_946056345.1 uncultured Lentisphaeraceae bacterium
GGTCGAGCCCTCGGGGACGGTGGTGGTTGGGCTGAGGGAGCAGACGTTGGCGGGGTCGGAGGTGCGCTTGGAGGTTCGGGAAGGGAAGCTTGAGGTGGCCTTTGCGCCGGCCACCGGCGAAGTGCGCGAGCTGCTGGTGCAACAGCAGGGGGCGTTGACGGCGCAGCTGGTCGAGCGCTTTGCCGGACGCTGGCAGGTGGCGGTGACCATTGGCGAATTGTGGAGACGGAAGGAGGAGGCTAGCCGATGAAAAGCTTTGAGGTGTTGGCCCATTGGCCGCAATGGGAAAAGGCGAGCGCGGCGGAGATCTTTGCTTCGCCGGCGTGGCGGATGAAGACCGGGGTCCAGGGCGAGAGTTATCTCCTGCGCAAGGCGGCGGTCTTCCCGACCGGTTTGCTCTATCTGCGTATGGCCTTTGAAGAGACGGAGGTGACGTTGGGGCTGGCCAAAAGTGCGGCCTTCCCCGAATTGGCGGCCGTGTGGGAGGCGCGCGCGGAGGTGCCCGAGCCAATTCTCTTGGCGCTCTTGGAGCGCGCCTGCGGGGTACTCTTCCAGACGGTGGAGAATGTCTTCCGCCGGCAGCTCTCAATCAAGGGCATTGTCGCGGGCTCCGAAGCGCTCGCACGCGCCTCGACGGCCTTTGTGCTGACGAAGGAGGAGGGCAATAGCGAGGTGTGCACCTTCACCATCGCCCTCACGGAAAGCCTCACCGAGGAGCTCGGTCAGCTGAAGGCGCTCGACCCGGCGGACGAGACCCTGCGCGCGATGGAGTTGCCCGTGCGCTACGAGCTGGCCGCCTTCGCTCTGGCGCCGGCCGACGCCGCCTCGCTAAAGGCTGGGGATGCGCTCTTGTTGCCGGAAGTGGACACCCAGGGTCGCTCCCAGGCCGCGCGTTGGAAGATTGGCGAGAGCTTCTTGGTGGCCAACAATGCTCTCGACCTCTGGCAGGAGGATGACCTCTATCATGTGGCGGCCGATGTGCCGATGTCAATCACCTTCGGCGCGCTCTGCGATGGACAGGTGCCCACGCCCAATAGCCTCCCCACCCTCTCGCTGATTCACCACGGACGGCGAGTGGCCCAGGGGCATCTGGCGATGCTGGGCGCTCAGCAGAGCTTTGCGATTGAAGAGGTGCTGTGATGTTCCAGACCGACCCATTCGCCCTCATTACCCTGCTCATCGGGATGTCGCTGTTGCCCTTCGCGGCGATGGTGGCCACCTCGTATCTCAAGATTGTGGTGGTCATCTCGCTCATTCGCAACGCGCTGGGCATCCAATCCATCCCGCCGAATATGGTGGTCAACGCGCTGGCGATGATCCTGAGCTTCTATATTATGGCCCCGGTCATCTCCCGTTCGTGGGAGACCTATCAGGCCGAGAGCGCCAAGAACCAGCCGCAGATGATCTCGCAGACCGAGGTGGCCCTGCGGTCGGCCGAGCCGTTGCGCGAGTGGCTCGTGCACCAGACCTCCGACCGCGAACGGCTCTTCTTCGTCTCCACCGCCGAACGTCTGTGGGCCAAGGAGGGCGAGGAGAAGGCGAACGTCGACCCGGAGAGCTTCTACATCCTCATCCCCTCCTTCTGCGTCTCGGAGCTGACCAAGGCCTTTCAGATTGGCTTCCTGGTCTACCTCCCCTTCATCGCCATTGACATCATCGTCAGCAACATCCTCCTGGCGATGGGGATGATGATGGTCTCCCCGGTCACCATCTCCCTGCCCTTCAAGCTCTTGCTCTTTGTGATGGTCAATGGCTGGACGCTGCTCATCCAGGGCCTTGTGCGAGGGTACCTCCTATGAACCAGGCGCAACTGCTCGACTATGCCAAGACTTGCTTGCTGATCGTCCTGCAGCTCTCGCTGATTCCGATCATCGTGGCGACGGTCGTTGGCGTGCTCGTTTCCCTCCTGCAAGCGCTCACGCAGGTGCAGGAGCAGACCCTCGGCTTCGCCGTCAAGCTGATTGTCATCTCGCTGACCATTCTCCTGGCCGCCCCGTGGATGGGGGCCCAGCTCCTCGGCTACACCCAAAGCATCTTCTCCTACTTCCCGCTCCTGCGCTAGACGCGCGCGGCCGGCATGAACTACATCGATTTCCACCGCTACATCCTCGCCGCCGTGCTCGCAATGGCACGCCTGGGCGGGGCCTTTGCCATCTGCCCGGCGCTGAGCGATTCGATGATTCCGGGCGTGGCGCGGCGGGTGGCCGTCCTGGGCTTCGCCTTTCTCCTGCTGCCGGTGGTGATGGAGCAGATGCCGCCGGGCGAGCCGAACTACTGGATGTTCTCACTCGTGGCACTCAAGGAGGCCTTTATCGGCTTCCTCCTCGGCTTCTTCGGAGCCATTCCCTTCTGGATTGCCGAGAACGTCGGCAATGTCATCGACAACCAGCGCGGCGCAACGATGGGCGAAGTCTACTCCCCGCTCTCGGGCGCGCAGGTCTCCACGCTGGGCATCTTCTTCACGCAGATTGTCTCGACCCTCTTCTTCGTCGGCGGGGCCATCTTCGTCTTCCTGGGTGCCATCTACCACAGCTACGCCCTCTGGCCGGTCTTCACCCCCGCCCTCTCCTTCACCCCCGGGGCCGACGCGCTCATCCTCGGCACGCTCGATGGGATGATCCAAACCACCGTTATCATCGCCGCCCCGGTGCTCATCCTGATGTTCCTGGCCACCATCGGCCTGGGCTTCGTCAACCGCACGGCCCCGCAGCTGAACGTCTTCTTCCTCTCAATGCCCGTCAAGAGCGCCCTGGGCATCGCGATGCTCGTGCTCTATCTCCCCTTCATTATGGATATGCTGATGTATACGCGCGAGGCCGCCCTCCTCGACCCCCTGCGCCAGCTCATCGGCCAATAGCAGGCACCCGGCGATGGCGGAAGATAGCGGCGAGAAGACCGAGATGCCCACCCCCAAGAAGCTGCGCGACGCGCGGCAGAAGGGCCAGGTCTGCTCCTCCAAGGACATCGTCTCCACCGCCATCCTCATCGTCCTCTTCTGCCTCTTGGCGGCGATGACCTTGGTGCTGACCGACGACTTCCACAACCTGGTCGTCTTCGTCTCCAACACCCTCTCGGTCACCCATCGCGATCCCACCGTCGGCTTCGGCGAATCGCTCAAGCTCTTCACCCTGGTTGTCTGCAAGCACTCCATCCTCTTTGCCGTGGTTGCCGCCGCCGTGGGGGTGGCCGCCAACGTGGTTCAGGTGGGCTTCCTCTTCACCTTCGAGCCCCTCAAGCCCTCCCTCGAGAAGCTCAACCCCGTCGAGGGTGCCAAGAAGATCTTCTCCAAGAAGAACCTCTTCGAGTTCCTCAAGAACATCGCCAAGGTCACCTTCCTTACCTACCTCATCTACAAGCTCATCATCGCCTCCACCCCCGAACTCCTCACCCTCTGCTACGGCACCATCCAGGACCTCTTCCCCTGCCTGCGCGTCATCCTCCTGCGTCTGGCCTCCTACACCGTCTTCGGCTACGTCCTCATCGCCGTGGTCGACCGCATCTTCCAAGGCAAGAACTACACCAAGCAGATGATGATGACCAAGGACGAGGTCAAGCGCGAGTATAAGGAGATGGAGGGCTCGGCCGAAATCAAGCAGGCCCAGCGCCAATTCCGCGACGAAATCCTCAACGGCCCGGACCCCGTCAAGGCCACCCAGCGTGCCAACGTCGTCGTCACCAACCCCACGCACCTCTCCATCGGCGTCCGCTACGACCCCACCGAGGCCCCCCTCCCGCGCATCGTCGTCGCCGGCGCAGACCGCATCGCCAAGATTATCCGCGAAACCGCCCTCGACTGCGGCATCCCCCTCTTCGAGAACGTCCCCCTGGCCCGCGCACTCTGGGCCACCGGCCACGTTAACGACTTCATCCCCGAAGACCTCCTAGAACCCATTGCAGAAGTCCTCAAGTGGGTCAAGAAGTTGCAAGACGCCCGCAAGGAGGACGAGGCGCTCGAACAAATCGCGCTCTAACCCAA
>CAMGJH010000162.1 GCA_946056345.1 uncultured Lentisphaeraceae bacterium
AGGGCCGCCAAGAGCCCCCCGAGTGCAAGCGTCCTGCGCGCCCAGTCTGAACCATTCCTCCCTGGGCGCGCTGCCATCGGCTTACTCTTCGCAGACCAGGCGAATGCCCACATTGGCCACGCGCTGCCAGCGCGGATAGTGGACGCGCAGGGAGACGCGCGAGAAGCGCGGCAGGAGGTCCCACGCGCCGCCGCGGCAGACGGCTTCGTCGGTGCCTTCGTAGGTGGAGGCGGTCCACTCGGCGGCGTTGCCGATCATATCCTTGAGGCCGAAGGCGTTGGGCTTGTACTTGCCCACGATGCCCAGGACCTGCTGGCCGTCGTTGTAGCGCATGTCGCGGTGGTAGTAGTTGAGGGTCTGGCGCTGGTTGGGAATGCCATCGAGGGACTTATCGGCGAGGTTGGCATAGGGGCCGAAGTTATCCTCCACGCCGCCCCAGTAGAAGGGGGTGTCGGTGCCGGCGCGGGCGGCCCACTCCCACTCCTCTTCGGTGGGCAGGCGGAACTTCTTGCCGGTCTTCTCGGAGAGCCACTTGCAGTAGGCGTTGGCCTCTTCCCAGGAGACGCGGACGGCGGGGAACCAGGGGTTGTTCATCACATCGCAGCCGGGGGTGGTGTGGTCCTTGCCGAGCTGATCGATGTAGCCATTGTAGTGGGTGGGCTTCCAGCGCAGGAAGTTGCGCAGGGGCACCTCGATATCGGACATCAGGAAGGGCTTGTCGATGGTGACCACGCGGGGGGTCTCGTCGTGGTAGCCATTGGGGTCGCCCATCACGAAGGTGCCGGCGGGGATGCGCAGGAAGGTGAGCGAGCCGCCGGGCATCTCCACCTGCACCGGCTGGGCCTTGATGCCCGTCATCGGCCAACCCTCAACCTTGGGCGGCTCGGGCTTTTCGTGGCGCTTCTTGGCGCGCTCCTTGGGCTGGATCTTGGCAATATCGGCGGCGCACTTGGCGAAGTCGTAGGCCTCGGCCTCGATGGCGGAGTCGATATTGGAGACCTGATAGAGGGCGTTCCACTTTTCGCGGCGGGCGCGCGATTCGTTCATCCGCTCGAGCTGCTGCTGGGCGCCGTGAATGCCAATCCAGTTGCGGTGGAACTCGTTGGCCCAGTTGAGGGCGAAGTCGGTCCAGGTGCCCCAGAAGGGCGCATTGAGGTCAATCCAGGTGTAGAGCAAGCGCCACTCTTCGTCGGTGAGTTGCACGCCCTTGTGTCCGCGCTTGAGCATCTGAATGAGCACGGAGGTGTTGGCGGCATATTCGCCGGGGTTGAAGATGTGGTTATCGCTCTCGGGGCCGGGGCGGCGGACGTAGGGGTTGAGGTCGTGATAGGAGCGGGTGAAGGCACCGGCGCCACCGGGGCGCAACCCATCGCGATAGGGCAGAATGACCGGCTTGATGCTCGCCAGGTTCGGGCGTCGGCCGGTAAGCGACTGCTTGCCGTAGGGGCCATCCATCGTCATATCGGTGTCGGTGGTCTCGTCGTTGTGGCAGCGAGCGCAGTTGCGCGTGAGGATGGGCTGAATATCGCGCATAAAGCTCCAGGTCAGCCCGCCGCAGATCGAGGGCTCAAGCGCGTCGGGCTTCGTCAGCAGCGGCGGCACATTGTAGATGGAGTTGGCCGACTCGTGGCAGCCGGTGCAGGCCACCTTCTCGCCGGGCATCCCCACGAACCACGAGCGCATCAGCTGGATGGCCTGCCCGCTCGCGTCCAGCGGCTGCAAGGCAATCGGCGTATGGGCCGGGGCCACGAAGTAGACCGAGCCATCCTCGCGCACCGGCGCGGTGCCCAGCACATACTTCATATCCCAGCTCGACTCGGTGCCCACGCCTTCGTGCGAGCCTGCCTTATTATAGGCGTAGTGATAGGCAAAGACGCGCACCTGCTTGACCGTCCCGCGCGGCACGCCGCGCAGCCCCGGGCCGTTGTAGATGTCGGCCACGTGCACGGTGCAGGTCTTCTCGCCGGGGATAATGCTGTCGGGGTAGACCGGCGGCGGAGTGGACTGCTCAAAGCGGATGGGCTCGGTGAGCGAGGAGCCCTCGATTTCGCACAGAAGCGTGAGGTTGTCGAAGACGTCCACCAGGTAGATGCCCCAGAGGTCCTCGCCACTGGCGCGCATGGCGGTAAGGAAGTACTTGCCGGCGCCATCCTTGCGCGGGTTGTGGCCGAGCGGGAAGGGGGTGAGGAACTTGGGCCAATCGCCGGCGTAGAGGTAATCCTCGATGCGCTCGGGGATGGGCTTCTTCCAGCCGGGGATCATCTGCTCGCAGCCGGCGGCCTCGGCGCGGCCCTTGGAGACGTCGAAGAGCGCCAGGCGCCCGGCCTTGGAGGCGTGGTGACCGGTGGCCACGCAGATGAACTTGCCGTTCGCGCCGGGGATGGGCTTGGGGTCGCCATAGTGGTTGGGCCAGAAGCCGTTGGAGCCGAAGTAGGCCAGCTGACGGGTGCCGTCCGGGCGCATGGTCATCAGAATGCGGCTGAAGAAGTGGGTCTGGTCGCAATACTCCCAGCGGACGAACATCACGCGCCCGTCATCGAGCATCGTGGGCGACCAGTTGGAGTCCTGGTCGAAGGTCAGGCGCTCCATCTTGCCGGTGGCCGGGTCGAAGCGATAGGTGTTGGTCATCGCCATACGGCCCGATTCGCAGGGCAGCCCCTGCTCGGAGGCGGTGGCCGTCACGATAAACTTGCCATCGGGCAAATAACAGCCATCGCCAATGTCGTAATCCACCCCCTTGGGCGTAATCGGCTGGGCCTCGCCCTCGCCAAAGCGGTACTCCCAGAGCTTCAGGCGGTTGCCGTCCGCCGGATCCTTCTTCACAAAGCAGACGCGCTTGGCATCCCAATTGAGGTCCACGCAGGTCACCGACGCGCGCGGGGAATTGTAGAGCACCTCCACCTTCGGCGTCTCGGCCGCCAGGTCAGTAATCTTCACCAGTTGCGAGTTAATCCCGTGGTTGGCCTCCACCACGTTGTAGCAGGCCATACTCGGCTGCGCCGGCGCATTCTGCCGCCGCGCATTCGGCCCGAAGTCATACTTCATCGCCAGCACTTCCATCCCCGAGACCATCGGCTGAGCGAGCACCGCGCGCTTCACTTCCAGCGTCAACACCTTCGCGAGCGCCTCGTCCCCTTGCTCGCGCAACGCCTTGACCGCCGCCGCCTTCCGCGCCGGCACCTCGCCAATCAGCTTGCGCAGCGCCTCGAGCTCGGCACTCTTGCCGTAGGTGACCTCCCAATCCTCGGCCATACGCCCCAACGCCTCGGGATTAATCCGCTCGACCGCGCGCACCAAACACTTCTGCTGAACCGTCAAATTCGCCGCCGACACCCATGCCGCCAGCCCAACCAAGACAACACTCAAGCAAACCTTCATCGCTCACGCTCCTTCTGCTTACGCCATATAGTGTAGCACACCCGCGCACAAAAGCAAACGCTTTGCTCGCTCCACCCGCGTGAAGGGGCGGCCAGGGGACGCGGGGTCGCAAAACGCTTAGTTTCGGCCGGCAGGCCCGCTTCCGTCATCTGTCATCTCTCTGCCGCCCCGTTTTACATTTTTGTCCGCCCCGGGTTCGCCTCGAGGTAGGCCCGGGTTCGAGGTCAACCCGGGGCGGATGCGCTTTGACCCCGGTCCAAGGGGGAGTTATCGACAGGGTTATCGACAGCCCCTGTCGATAACTCGGAGAGGGGCCCTGCGGGCCGAAACTAAGCGTTTTGCATTGCCCGTTCTGACCGGCCGCGTCCCCGCGGCCCCCTCACGGCCCGCGAACCACTAGCCGCTAACAACTAACCGCTCCTTTTGCTACGATACGGCTATGACACAGGAAGATCTCTCCTTTCAAGGGTGCCGCGTGGTGCGGCTGCGCCCCGAGGTGCCAACGCGCGGCACGTTGGTGTGGTTTCACGGCGGCGGCTGGATGATTGAGCTGGGCGAGGATGCCCTCA
>CAMGJH010000163.1 GCA_946056345.1 uncultured Lentisphaeraceae bacterium
GTGCTCGCCGGGGGTGAGGGCGGTGGCGGAGAGGGTGTAGACGTGTGGCGTGGCGAGCGAATCGCAGCTGCCCATCGGCTGGCCGTCGAGCGAGAGGGTGCTCTTCCACATCACGCGCTCGAGGAAGAGTTCGTAATCGCCGGACATTGCGGGCGTGACGGTAAAGGTCTTGGTGTAGACTGCCTCGCCCACGTATTGGTGGCGGGGCGTGAGCGCGCCATAGACCGCCTCGGTGGCGGCGGGGCCGAGCTGGGCATCGCTCAAGGTTCCGGGCAGCGTGACGGTGTGCTCGGTGCCATCGTCCAGGCGAACCGACCAGTTGCCGGCGAGGTTTAGCTCCGGGGCGGCAACAAGTGCGCCGGTGGCTAGGGTGGCAATCAGGGCAAGGGTGGATCGTTTCATAGGCTCATCCTCCAATTACTTAAAGCGGGCTTTGCGGTCATCGACGAAGCGTTCCAGAGCCTCTCGCTCGCGTGCTTCGCGCAGTGAGGCCATCAGACGCTCCTTCACTTCCTCAAAGAGCATCGGCTCCTCGGGCAGGTGGGCAATTACGTAAATCAGGTGCCAACCGAACTCCGTCTCGACCACATCGGTAATGGTCTCCTCTTCGGCGGCAAAGGCGGCTTGCTCGAAGGCCTCGACCATCGCGCCGCGCGGGAAGGAGCCCAGGTCATCCTGCGCGCATGCCGAGACCTGCGCGGCGGCTTCGGCCCAGGTCAGCTCCTTGGCCAGGATCTTGGCGCGTAGGTTTAGGAGCGTGGTCATTGCCTCAGCCGGTTCGTGTTCCTGCCGGTGCAGGACGATGTGGCGGGCGCGGACGCGCTCGGGGGCGACGAACTCGGCCGGGTGGGCTTTGAAGTAAGCGCGCGCCTCCTCCACGGTCACGGCCGGCACCTCGGCCGCGATGGCCTTCATCAGTGCGTCAACCGTCTTGCCAGCGGCCTTGGCCTCACTTTCCAGGATAATTTGCTCGCGCAGGTTCTCGGCGGCCCAGTCGCGCAACTGGGCGGGGTCGGGCGCTTCGCCGTTGGCTTGCATAAAGGCCTCGTAGCGCGGCTGGAGGCGGGCGACTTCGGCGGCAATGGCCTCCTCGGTTGGCTGGGGGTAGGGCTTGCTCATTCGTTCTCTTCGGGCTGTTGGAGGCCTTGGAGCAGCGGCTGCGACGCCTCGCCGGGCGCTTCGTCGGCAACCGGGGCGCGCTCGGCAAAGGCGCCGGCGGCCTCAAGCTCGGCATCCTCTTCGGGGGTCAGGGTGATAGGCTCGGTGGGGGCGAGCCCCTGCTTGATGCGCTCAATCTGCACGCGCCGAGCGAGTTTCATCTTGAGCGCTTCGCCGGCCTCTTCGGCCACGTTCTCGGCCATCGCCTGGCGTTGGCTCGCTTCGGCCTCGGCCTTCTGTGCCTGCCGTTGCAGGAGCCGCTGACGGAAGGAGAGGCGCTTACCATCCTTGGCGATCGGCGCGGGGGGCGGCACGGCGTGCGTGCGCGCCTCGATGAGCTGGATCGTCGGCTGCGGGGTAAGCTCCTCGGGCGGTTTATCGATGAGCCCCTTGCCCAGGCCGAGTGTGAAGGTGATGTTATCCTTGGTGAGGGTGGCGTATTCGCGGTCGTAGTCCGCCGAGACGAGCGTGAAGCCATTCTGCGTTTCGCCGATGGCCAGGAGGTAGGAGACTGCCGCACTGTCGGTCTCGTCGAGGAAGGCGATCTTGCGCGTGCCGTCAGGCATATCGGTGATGCCGCACATCCGGAACTTCTGGGCGATGGCCTCCTTCTGCTTCTGCTCCTCGGCCAGGGTGACCAGGTCGGTCGTTGCCTCTTGGGCGATTTCGCCGAAGGGCTTGGCATCGATGATGGGCTGATAGGCCTCCTTGGGCTCCAGGTGCGCGAAGAGCGCCGGGGCCATCAGCAGGCAGAGAGCAAAGCAGCAGCACGCACGGTCCATAACCACCTCCCTTTTACGAGAGCGAGAGCACGCCGGTGGAGTTGAGGAAAACGAGCAGGATGGCAATCGGCGCCACCCAGCGGATGAGCACCCCCCAGGCCGCCAAGAGGAACATCGGGAAGCCCTTGCGACCCTGTGCCCAATCGGCCAGCGCGTAGTGACCAAGGGCCTGGAACCAGCGCGGCAACTTGGGCTCTTCGCCCGAAGCGAGCAACTCGGGCGCGGCCCGGCGCGGCGTCCAGGCCCAGCCGACCAAGAGGGCGATGCCTAGCGCCGTGAAGGGAAGCACCCAGTTCGAGGCAAAGTTGTCGAGCGTGTCGAACCAACTGCCCTGCGCCAACGCGCCCAGCCCAGCGCGCACCGCCTTCTCCAACCCCGGTAGGCGCGACCAATCGGCCGTCGAGAAGACCGTCAGCAGCCCGAGCGCTGTGCAGAAGGCGAAGCCAATCGCCACCGCCGTGCGCCGCGACCCGCGCCGGTGGCCCCGCCGCAGCCGCTCGATGAAGACTGTCGCCCCGCACTCCAAGAGCGAGGCCGAACTCGTCACCGCCGCGATGAGGAGCATAAAGAAGAAGCACGCCGCCCAAAAGTTGCCCAGGGGCATTGCGCTAAAGGTGGCTGGCAGCGCCCCGAAGATGAGGCCTGGCCCGGCCGAAGGGCTCAGCCCCGCGGCAAAGACCGCCGGGAAGATGGCCAGCCCCCCGAGGAGCGCGGCCAAGGTGTCGAGCAACGCCACCCAACCGGCCGCGCGCAGGACGTTGTGGTCGCGGTGGAGGTAGGAGCCGTAGGTGACCGTAATCGCCATTCCCAGCGAGAGCGAGAAGAAGGCCTGCCCCAGCGCCATCAAGAGCACGCGCGGCGAAAAGCCCGCCGCCGTCGGCTTGAGGAGGAAGGAGACCCCGGCCATTGCCCCGGGGAGCGTTACGCTACGCACGATGACTACCAGCAGCAGCACCAACAGCGCCGGCATGAGCACCTTGCTTACCCGCTCGATGCCCGATTGAATGCCCCCCAGGATGACGGCCCCGGTCAGCCCCATAAAGATGACAAAGCCCACCAGCACGCGCCAGGGATTGGTGATGTAGGCACCGAAGATCGCCCCGGAGTCGGCTGCCGCCTGGGCGGTCGTCTCCCCAGTCAGGCAGAGCGTCCCCGAGATGGCCCGCCAGATGTAGTCGACAATCCAGCCGCCCACCACCGCGTAGTAGGAGAGGATCGCCAGCGCCACGCCGGTGCACACCCAGCCAAGCGCGGCAAAACCCTTCCGCCAAAAGGCCCACATCGCAAAAAGCCCCGCCGCCACCAACGCCCACGCCCCCTGCGCCACGAAGAGCGCGGTTAGCGCGCCGGCCAGCGCGCAGAGCACCCAGCGCGTCCGCCGGTCGCGCGCGATGAGTTCAATCTTACCCATCGCGTTGATGACATTGCGCCGTGTGTGGCGCCCAATCACCATCTCCGCGCACATCACTGGCAGCCCAATCAACGCCACGCACAGCACATACGCCAGCACAAACGAGCCCCCGCCATTCTCTCCGGCCACGTAAGGAAACTTCCAAATGTTCCCCAAGCCAATCGCCGATCCCGCCGAGGCCAAAATGAAACCAACCGAAGAGGTCCAGTTCTCGCGTGCCATGTCCATCCTTTCCTTACCTTAAAGCAAACCTACTCGCTCTGCGACGCCCACACTATACCACATCCCCACGCCGCGCGCTCGCCCAACCCCCTGGCTGCTCTTCCGGCCGACACGCGCGCTGTCGGCTGTCCACTGTCTACTGTCGGCTGTCCACTGTCCACTGTCGACTGTCCACTGTCCACTGTCGACTGTCTGCTGTCCGCTGTCTGCTGTCTGCTCCTTCTCTGGTTCATTCACTTCTAATTAATGCGACTTCACCAAAAACTGGCGCAACTTTTTTAGGGATGGATGTTTTTCTGCCGTTAATGCCCGTTTCTTGGGTCCGGGCAAGCAGTCTCTTGGCACGGGTTCGAGAGGGGAAGAGCGCAGGGG
>CAMGJH010000164.1 GCA_946056345.1 uncultured Lentisphaeraceae bacterium
ACAATTGTGCAGTGAAGACCTCGGTCTATGAGCCCGACTGGCTTGATCCCCGCCGCGTGCGCTACACCTGCAACCTCTTCTACGCCCTCTCGCATCTGCCGCATGCGGCAATGGGCGACTACCGCCCCAGCGTGACCACCGTGCCGCTGGCCTACGACCGCGGTCAGGGCCTCTCCCCGCGCTTTGGCGCTGCCATTTGCGAGATGGCCCTCTTCCTGCGCAAGCTCGAGGGCTACACTGGCGTGCGGATGATGCTCGCCCTTGAGCCCGAGCCAGACTGTCTGCTGGAGAGCACGCGCACGGTCATCGACTTCTTCGAGGCCCTCTGGCGCCACCCGGACTGGGGCTCGGCCTACCGCGACTACATCGGCATCTGCTTCGACACCTGCCACTTCGCCCTCTGCTATGAGGACCCCCTCAATGCCCTGCGCTCCCTCGTTTCGGCCAATGTGCCCATCGCGCGCATTCAGGCCTCGGCGGCCATCGAGTTCTCCCAGTTCGCCAAGGCCGAGGATATCGCCCCCTTTATCGACGGCATCTACCTCCACCAGACCCGCCGCCGCGAGAACGATGCCTCCATCACCTGCTTTTCCGACCTGATGCCCGAGGTGCTCCCCGAGCTGGTTGGCCGCCGCGGCCGCATCCATTGCCACGTGCCGTTGGCTTGGGAGGGCGCCGGAGCTATCGGCTCTACGCGCCACGCCCTCACCCCCGCCTTCTGGCGCTACGTCCGCGCCGGCGGCTGGCCCATTGAGGTGGAGACTTACACCTATAGCGTCCTCCCCGAGCATCTGCGCACGCGCACCCTCTCCGAGGCCATCCTCGACGACATCCGCTGGGTCAAAGCGCAGCTGCGGAATGTGTGAAGCGCCCGGCGCTGCGCTTCGCAAGCTGCTCGGTAAAACGAATTGCCGCCGCTCCCGGTGTGGAAGCGGCGGCAACTTGTTTACAGTGCCTTAGCGCGTGGCGAAGGCGTAGGCGTTGCGGAAGAGTTGCATCCAGGGGCCGTCCTCGCCGCCGGCGAAGGTGCCATCGTCGTAGGAGAGCTGCAGGGCGCGGAAGGAGCGCTCGGGGTGCGGCATCAGGATGGTGGCGCGGCCGTCCTCGGAGGTGAAGCCGCAGAGGCCGCCCTTCGAGCCATTCGGGTTCCAAGGGTAGACCTCGGTGGGCTGCCCCTTGCCGTCGACGAAGCGCAGTGCCTGGGTGGCCTTGGCGGCGTCCTCGGTGTTGGCGAACTGAACGCGCCCCTCGCCGTGGGCGACGGCGATCGGCAGGCGGCTGCCGGCCATCCCCTTGAGCAGGACGCTGGGCGACTCGAGCACCTCGAGCGTGCAGTAGCGGCCCTCGAACTGCTCGGAGGCATTGCGCACGAAGCGCGGCCAGTGCTGCGCGCCGGGGATGATGTCCTTGAGCTGCGAGACCATCTGGCAGCCGTTGCAGACGCCGAGGGTGAAGGTGTCGGGCCGCTCGAAGAAGCGCTTGAACATTGCTTTGAGCTCGGGGTTGAAGAGGATGCTACGCGCCCAGCCCGAGCCGGCGCCCAGCACGTCGCCGTAGGAGAAGCCGCCGCAAGCGACCAGCCCCTTGAAGTCGGCCAGGTCCACGCGCCCTTCCAGGAGGTCGGTCATGTGCACGTCGATGGCCTCGAAGCCGGCGAGGGTGAAGGCGGCGGCCATCTCGATGTGGCCGTTGACGCCCTCCTCGCGGAGGATGGCCATCTTGGGGCGGCGCGCCGGGTCGGGCGCGGGGGCGGCGTTGAGCGGGAAGGTGGCCTTGAAGTTCAGCCCCGGGTCGTCGGTCAGGCCGGCCACGTCGAACTCCTGCTTGGCGCAGGCGGGGTTGTCGCGCAGCGCCTGCATCTGATAGGTGGTCTCCGACCACGCGCTGCGCACGGTGGAGAGCTTCTCATCGAGCGCCGGCTCGTCGTTGACCGTCACCTGCAGCACCAGGTCATCCTGCACAAAGCCAATCCAGCTGCCCGCCACGCCGTGCTTGGCGAGGATGGCCTCGACCGCGCCGGCCTGCTCCTCGGCCACCTGCAGCACCGCGCCGAGCTCTTCGCTGAAGAGCGCCGAGAGGGCATCCTGCCCCACCAAGTTCGCGGCCACGCCGCGTCCGCCGGAGATGGCCATCTCGGCGAGGGTGACGGCCACACCGCCATCGGAGCGGTCGTGATAGGCCAGCACCAACCCCTGCGCCACGAGCTCCTGCATCGCCTCATAGAAGCTACGCACGGCCTCGGGGCTCTCCATGTCGGGCACCTCATCGCCAATCTGGTTGTAGACCTGCGCCAGGGCGGAGGCGCCGAGGCGGTTCTTGCCGTTGCCCAGGTCTACGAGCATCAGGCGCGAGGCACCGGGCTTGAGGTCGGGCGTGACGTCCTTGTGCGCATCGGTAACCGTGGCGAAGGAGGAGACGATGAGCGAGAGCGGGCCCACCTGCTTGTGCTCGGCACCCTGCGAATCGGTCCACACCGTGCGCATCGAGAGCGAATCCTTGCCCACCGGAATGCAGACGCCTAGGCGCGGGCAGACGTCCATCCCGACGGTCTCGACGGTGTCGAAGAGCCGCGCGTCCTCGCCCGCTTCGCCGCAGGCGGCCATCCAGTTGGCCGAGAGCTTGATAGTGCCAATTGGCCCAATCGGGGCGGAGGCGAGCTGCAAGATGGCTTCACCCACGGCCATACGCCCGGACGCCGGGGCATTGACAATCGCCAGGGGCGTGCGCTCGCCGGTGGCCATCGCTTCGCCCGTGGCGCACTGGTAGCCGGTGACGGTCACAGCGTGGTCGGCCACGGGGAGCTGATACTTGCCGCACATCTGGTCGCGGTGCACCAGACCGGTAATCGTGCGGTCGGTGATGGTGACGAGGAAGGTCTTGTTGGCCACGGCCGGGAAGCGCAGGACGCGCTGGAGGGCCTCGGCCGGGGTGACGCTGCCGAAGTTGAGCGGCTGGGTGGGCAGCTGGACATGCGCAACATCGCGCACCATCCGCGGGGGCTTGCCCAGCAGCGTGGAGATGTCCATATCGATGGGGTTGTCGCCGAAGTGCTCATCGTGCAACACCATCCGGCCGTCGTCGCGCGTCTCGCCAATGAAGGCCACCGGGCAACGCTCGCGCTCGCAGAATTGCTCGAAGAGGAGACGGTCCTCCGCGCGGATGGCCAGCACATAGCGCTCCTGCGCCTCGCAGCACCAGATCTCCATCGGGCTCATCGAGATCTCTTCGTTGTGCACCTTGCGCAGCTCAAAGTCCGCGCCGGTCGCCTCCACCAGCTCCGGGCAGCCGTTGGAGAGGCCGCCGGCACCAATATCGTGGAGCGAGAGGATGGGGTTCTTCGCGCCCAGGGCCACGCAGGCGTCAATCACGCCCTGGCAACGGCGCTGCATCTCGGCATTGCCGCGCTGGACCGAGTCGAAGTCTAGCTTCGCCTCGTTGGTGCCGCTGGTCATCGAGCTGGCCGCGCCGCCTCCCAGGCCGATACGCATTGCCGGGCCGCCAATCTGCACCACCAACACGTGCGGCGGGACCTCTTTCTTGAGCACCTGGTCGTGGCGAATGTTGCCCATGCCGCCGGCGAGCATAATCGGCTTGTGGTAGCCCCAGTACTTGCCGCCGGCCTCCTCTTCCAGCGTGCGGAAGAAGCCGCAGAGCTGCGGACGGCCGAACTCGTTGCCGAAGGCCGCCCCGCCGATGGGCCCTTCCATCATAATCTCGAGGGCCGAGGCCAGGCGCTCGGGGCGCTCGGCGTAATCCTTCTCCCAGGGCTGGAGGTAGCCGGGGATACGCAGGTCGCTCACGCAGAAGCCGCAGATGCCGGCCTTCGTGCGCGAGCCGATACCCGTGGCGCTCTCGTCGCGGATTTCGCCGCCGACGCCCGTGGCCGCGCCGGGGTAGGGGGAGATGGCCGTCGGGTGGTTGTGGGTTTCCACC
>CAMGJH010000165.1 GCA_946056345.1 uncultured Lentisphaeraceae bacterium
ACGTCGATTGTAGCAATCACGCACATGGGCGAGCGCACCGAGCCGGGCACGTCGATTACCCTGCACTTGCGCGAGGGAATGGAGCAGTTCACCGAGGGGTGGACGCTGAAGGATTTGGTTCGCCGCTACTCGGACTTCATTGCCTACCCTATTACCTTGAAGGAGTTGGGGCGCGAGGTGAAGGAGGAGGAGAAGGCCAAGGTTGAGGAGGAGGAGAAGCAGCCGCTCAACACGATGGTCGCCCTCTGGAAGCGCGCGAAGAGCGAGGTGAAGCCGGAGGAGTACGAGGGCTTCTACCGGCAGACGCTGCATGGCACGGGCGAACCGCTCAAGGTGTTGCACATCGCCGCCGAGGGGACGCTGGAGTATCGCGCGCTGATCTTTATCCCCAAGCAGGTGGGGATGGAGATGATGATGCCGGGCAACAAGCACGGCCTCTCGCTCTATGTGCGGAACGTCTTTATTGGCGATGAGATTGAGGAGTTGCTGCCGAACTGGCTGCGCTTCCTCAAGGGTGTGGTCGATAGCAGCGACCTGCCGTTGAACGTCTCGCGCGAAATGTTGCAGGACGATGCCATCATCCGCAAGATCCGCAGCGACCTCACCAACCGCGTCTTGAAGGCCCTCTCCGAGATGGTCAAGGAGAAGCCCGAGGACTTCGATACCTTCTCCGGCGCGTTGGGCGACTTCCTGAAGGAGGGTTATCACAGCGACTGGGAGAACAAGGAGAAGATTCTTGAACTCCTCCGCTTCCGGAACCTCAAGGAGGGCAAGTGGACCGGCCTGAAGGCCTATAAGGAGGCGATGGGCAAGGAACAGAAGGCCATCTATATGCTGGCGGCCGACACCCTCGAGGCCGGTCAGCAGAACCCCTGCCTCGAGCAGCTCAAAACCAAGGGCTACGATGTCCTCTTCCTCACCTCGCCCGTCGACCAGTTTATCGCCGGCGACCTCTACGAGTACGACAAGACCAAGATTGTCTTTGCCGACAAGGGCGACTTGGACCTGGGCGACGATGCCGCCGCGCAGAAGGACGAACTCGAGGCTGCGGAGAAGGAGCTCAAGCCGCTGACCGAGGCCATTGCCAAGCAGTTGGAGAAGAGCGTCAAGGAGGTGCGCCTCTCCGCACGCTTGACCGATTCGCCCTGCTGCCTGGTGCAGGACCCCGCGGCGATGAACCCGGCGATGCGCCGAATGCTCGAGGCGATGGGCCAGAGCGTGCCCGAGGAGAAGCGCATCCTTGAGCTCAACCCCAAGCACCCCATCGTCAAGGCCCTCGCGGCCGAAAGCGACGAGGCGCGCAAGGCCGACACCGTCGAACTGCTCTACGGCCAAGCCTGCCTGGCCGATGGCACCCTGCCGCCCAACCCGGCTAACTTCAACCGCCTGCTGAACGCGCTCCTGGCGCGTTAAGCCCCACCCCCACCCCTCTCACCCGGAGCAAGATGGCCTACGAAGTCCTTGCGCGAAAGTGGCGGCCCCGCACGTTTGATGACGTGGTGGGGCAGGACCACGTCACGCGCACCCTCGCCAACGCCATTGAGCAGGATCGCATCGCTCACGCCTATCTCTTCATCGGCCCGCGCGGTATCGGCAAGACGACCCTCTCGCGAATCTTCGCGATGGCGCTCAATTGCGAACACGGCCCGACGATGAAGCCTTGCGGGGTCTGCGACAACTGCAAAGGCATCGCCGCGTCCTCGGATATGGACGTGATTGAACTGGACGCCGCCTCCAACAACAAGGTTGACGACATCCACGAGGTGCTCGAACAGGTGCAATTCGCCCCCACGCATAGTCGCTTCAAGATCTTCATCCTCGACGAAGTGCACATGCTCACGCCGGCGGCCTTCAACGCCCTGCTCAAGACCCTTGAAGAACCCCCGCCCTACGTGAAGTTCATCTTCGCGACGACCGAGGGCGACAAGGTCCTGCCCACCATCATCAGCCGCTGCCAGCGCTTCGACCTGCGGCGCATCTCCAGTGCGGACATCGTCCGGCGTTTGCGCTTCATCTGCAACGCCGAGCAGATTACCATTACCGAAGACGCCCTCCTAGCCATCGCGCGCGGCTCTAATGGCGGCTTGCGTGATGCCCTCTCCGCCCTCGATCAGCTCATCGCCTTCAAGGGCACCGATGTCACCGAAGCCGATGTGCTCGCCGTCTTTGGCCTCGTCTCGCGCGAAGCGCTCGAAGGGCTGGCCGGTTGCCTCCTCTCCGGGGACATCGCCGGCATCCTCACGGCCGTTGACCACTTCGAGAGCGCCGGCAAGGATATGCGCCGCCTCACGGCCGAGTTGCTAACCCACTTCCGCAACCTCCTGGTCTACCAGCAGGCCGGCGAAGAGGCCGCCAAGCGCGATGTCACCGACGAGCAGCTCGCCGTCCTCAAGGCCCAGGCCGCAATCGTCCAGCCGCAGCGAATTGTCGACATTGCCGGGCAACTCTCGGAGATGGAAGCTTCGCTGCGCTCGGCCCTCTCGGTGCGCACGCTGATGGAGATGACCCTCATCCGTTGCGCGCGCTTGGCCAAAACCGTCTCGATGGACGAACTCATCCGGCGCTTGACCGCGCTCAAGGACCAAGTGATACGACGTTTGGCGGCCGCCGCTCCGAAAGGTCCGGTGGCCGCCCCCGCGGCGCAACCCGAGCGCGCCGCACCCAGCGTTCCGGCCCCCGCGCCGAGCGCACCCCCTCCCCCGTCCGCGTTGCCGCCTGAGCCGGAAGTGCCGGTTGCCGAAGACCCTTACGCCGATGCCGAAGACGAGAGCGAGCCCTATTTCGAGGAGCCTCCGCCAAACGCCTTCGTCCCGGCCCCGGAGACCCCGCCGGCCCAGCCGCTGAAGACCTCCGACGGCAAATACGCAGACGAAATCCTCAACCTCACCCTCCGCCTCTTCGGCGGAAAAGTCATCTTCTAACCCTGTTTGAAAGGAACTCCGTTATGGGTATGTTGGACCAAGTGAAGCAAGCCATGCAGATGCGCAAGGAAGCCAAGAAAATGCAGGCCGAGATGGAAAAGATTGTCTACACGCACCAGAATGGCGGCATCGCCGTCACGGTGAAGGGCGACTTCTCCGTCACGCAAATCAAAGTCAGCGAGGAGGCCCTCGCCGAGGTCAAAGCCGGCAAAACCGACCGTTTCGAGACGATGCTCAAGACTGTCGTCAACGCCGCCATCGCGCAGGTTAAGCAGCAAACCCAGCAGCTGATGCAGCAGATGATGAAGGACGGCAACTCGCCCTTCGCCATGCGCTAAGCCGTGCTCCCGGCTCTCGATAACCTCATCCACGCCCTCTCGCGTCTGCCCGGCTTCGGCCGGCGCAGTAGCGAACGGGCTGCCTTGGCCCTCGTCCGCCGCCCCGAGACGCTCCTCGACACCCTCGTCCGGGCCCTCCAGGAGGCGCGCGAGAGTGTCTGCCTCTGCGCCAAGTGCGGGGCCTTCACCACCCACGATGCCGATCCCTGCCCCCTCTGTACGCGCACCGACCGCGACGATGGCCTGCTCTGCGTGGTTGAGGACCCGGCCGACATCCAGACCCTCGAGGCCGCCGGTGCCTTCAAGGGCCGCTACCACGCGCTGATGGGCAAACTCTCGCCCGGCCGCCAAACCGGCCTGAGCGAACTGCGCATCACCGTCCTCCTCCAACGCGTCCGCCAGGAGCCCATCCGCGAGGTTCTCCTCGCCCTCTCCACCGATATGGAAGGCGAGGCCACCGCCGGCTACATCGCCGAGAACCTCCAGTCGCTTCCCATCCGCGTCACCCGCCTGGCCTTCGGTCTGCCCTGCGGCTCGGGCATCGCCTATGCCGACCCGTTGACCTTGCGCCGGGCCGTCGCCGGGCGCGCCCCGCTCGACCCCGCGTCCCCCACAGAGTAG
>CAMGJH010000166.1 GCA_946056345.1 uncultured Lentisphaeraceae bacterium
AGCACAAAGAAGCACACAGGGCTGCGCAGGGGGAAAGGCTGAAAGGCACCGCTAACCTGTGCACGCGCGCGGGGGATGTGTTAGAATGGGGGCGTGAAAACGCAATATGTGAATGGTGCATCTGCCGAGCGTCTCCTAGTCCTCTTTACAGGCTGGGGGATGGATGCGCGCCCCTTTGAGGCGATGCTCGGTGCTTTCGACACGCTTGTGGTCTGGGACTACACCACCTTGGAGGGACTGCCGGCGCTGCCGGCCGATCGCCCGGTGGAGGTCATCGGCTGGAGTATGGGCGTGTGGGCAGCGGGGCAGCTCCTCGCAGGACGGCGTGTGGCGCGCGCGACGGCCGTCAATGGCACCCCCTGGCCGATTGACGAGACGCGCGGCATTCCGCCAGCCATCTTTGAGGGAACCTTCAACGGCTTCTCGGCGGCGGGGCTGCAGCGCTTCCGTCGGCGGATGTGCGGAGGCGCGGCGGCGCTAAAAGCCTTCGAGGCGGTGGCCCCCGAGCGCACGTTGGTGGACCTGCAAGCGGAGCTGGCGGCCCTGGCAATAGGCTATATGCAGCGGGGACCGGGCGACTTCACCTGGGATCGCGCCTTTGCCGCAGAGTCTGACCGCATCTTCCCGGTGGGGGCGCAGCTGGCGGCCTTCCCGTCGGCGCGGCGGGTGCCGGGCGCACATTGGGCCCCGGAGCTCTTTGCCAAGCTCCTGCGCGGAGAGGAACCGTGATTGAGACCCCGCTGCTCATCAACCGCTTTGCCCGCGCAATGGCCACCTACGAGCGCGAGGCCACGGTGCAGCGCCAAGAGGCCGAGCGCCTGACCGAGCTGCTCGGCGCGCACTGCCACTGTCTGGCCCCGCGCATCCTAGAAATCGGCTGCGGCACGGGCATGCTCTCGCGCCAACTGATGGCCCGCTTCGCCCCGCGCGAACTCGTCCTCAACGACCTCTGCCCGGATATGGAGATCTGCTTTGCCAACGTGCCACGCACCACCTTCCTCAGCGGCGACGCGCGCACCCTCGCCTGGCCCGGGCTCTTCGACCTCATCGCCTCCGCCTCCGCCGTCCAGTGGTTGGGCGACCTCGCCGCCTTCGCCCGGCGCTGCGACGCGGTCCTCAACCCCGGCGGCTTCATCGCCATCTCCGGCTTCGGCCCCAACACCCTGCGCGAAACCGCCGAGCTCACCGGCAGCGCCCTCGCCTACCCCTCGCCCGAGACCTTCAAGCGCACCCTCTCGGCCGCCTTCGAGCCGCTGGCCACCGAGCACCGCCTCCACACCCTCACCTTCCCCGATGCCTACGCCGTTCTGCGCCACCTCAAGGCCACCGGCGTCACCGCCACCGGCGGCAGTCAAGGCCCCTGGACCCGGGGCCGGATGGAGGCCTTCGCCACCGCCTACGCCCAGCGCTTTCCCGCCGAGGGCGGCGGCATCCGCCTCACCTACGAAACCTGCCTCTTCGTGGGCAGAAAGCGCGCCTAGGAAAACCCGCGATGCGCCGTTGGCTTTCCGCGCTTGCGCTCTGTTGCCTGGCCCTAGTGGGGCGGGGAGGCGCGCCGATGCCCGTGCTCGAGCCCTACACCGCCAACGGCTGGTCGCGCGCCTATACCCTGCCCGATGAGACAGAGGTGCCCATCGCCGAAACCGAGCGCGCCGGGATGTGCGCCCTCTTCCTGCGGGTCGATGCCCTGCTCGTGCGCCTCGAGCGCCGTCAGCGCGCCTACGCCTTTTGGTTGGACTGGCGCGATGTGCGCGAGGAAGAGGCCGACGATGCCTCCTGGCGCTTCAACCTCTTCTGGCTTGGGCACCGCTATCCCTTCGATCGTTGGGGCCACCTGGCCATCGATCGCCGCTTCCTCCTCCCCGAAGAGGCCGAACTGGTCACCCACTTCGAGGCCCTCTACCGCCAACTCCTCCTCGCTTCCCCCCTCGGCGAGCGCTTCCCCCCCGCCCCCAAGCCCCAGTCCTCCGCCCCCACCGTTCCCATCTTCTGCGGCTTCGAGGACGAGCGCTACCAGCAGCACGACGCGCTCATCGCCCGCCTCGTCGCCGAGTTCAACCAAAACCGCGCCGAAGCCGTCGGTGCCCCCGAAGGCCGCACCGTCTCAATGCCCGAGCTCACCCCCGCCCTCGTCAAGGCCCTGATGATCGAAGAGAGCGGCGGCCAAGGCAAGCGCTCGCGCGAAGCCTGGCGGCGAGACCCCCTCCAAGTCAATGTCCCGGGCGATTGGAACGAGGCGAAGGCTGACCTCGGCCTCGTCAAACCCGCCGCCCGCAACGAAGGCACCCTGGAGCAGAACCTGCGCGCGGGCATTCGCTACCTAGCACGCAAGGGCTTCGGCACCTCCGCCCAGCCCCTCTCCCGCCGCCCAGAGGCCTACTTCGACTCCTGGCGCGTGGCCCTCCAGCGCTACAACGGCCGCTCCAAAAACTTGCGCGACGGCCGCACCTTCCGCGCCGCCTACGCCGAGCGCATCCTGCGCCGCGCCGCCAACCCCGAGCGCTTCGTCCCCATCGCCCGCGAACGCGCCCACCCCTAAGATGTCCGCCGCCCCCGCTGTCGCCTTCCGCGTCTTCGGCTGCCGCCTCAACCAGGCCGAAGCCGCCGCCTGGCAAGAGGCCCTCGCCGCGCGCGGCTTCCCCATCGTCCCGCCCGAGGCCGCCGATCTCCTCTGCCTCCACTCCTGCGCCGTCACCGCCACCGCCGAGCACGAGGCCGCCAAATTCCTGCGCGCCTTCCGCCAACGCCACCCCACCACGCGCGTCATCCTCAGCGGCTGCGCCGCCGAACTCGCCCCAGCCCCCTGGGCCGACCTCATCCTGCCCCACGCGCGCAAGGACCAGTGGCTGGACGAAGTCCTCGCCTTCCTCGCCACGCTCCGCCCCACCCCCGCCGCGCCTCAGCCCCCACCCCGCGCCAAAACCCGCGCCACCCTCATCATCCAGGATGGCTGCGACCGCTTCTGCGCCTACTGCATCGTCCCCCACCTCCGCGGCAAGCCCACCTCCGTGCCCCTGCGCACCCTCTTGGAAGCGGCCCGCGAACGCTTCGCGCGCGGCTACCGCGAAATCGTCCTCACCGGCTGCCACCTCGCCCTTTACCGCGACCCAGACTCCGGTGCCGGGCTCCTCGACCTCCTCGCGCGCCTCTGCGACCTCCCCGGCGAGGGCCGTCTGCGCCTCAGCTCCCTCGAGCCCGGCCTCCTCGACCTGCGCGCCCTCGCCCGCCTCATCGCCCAAAGCCGCGGCCGCCTCTGCTCCTTCCTCCACCTCCCCATCCAGTCCGCCGCCACCCCCCTCCTCCAACGCATGGGCCGCCCCTACACCGAGCGCGACCTCCGCGCCAGCCTCGATGCCATCCTCGAAACGCTCCCCCTCTGCGGCCTTGGCGCCGACTGGATCGCCGGCCTCCCCGGCGAAAGCGAAGCCGATGCCGCCGCCTCCCAACGCCTCCTCGCCGACTACCCCTTCCTCGGCGCCCACATCTTCCCCTACTCCCCGCGCCCCGGCACCCCCCCCGCCGCCCTCCCCGACCAACTTCCCCCCGAGCTCCGCCAGCACCGCGCCCAAGCCCTCGCCGCCATCGCCGCCCAAACCCGCCTCCGCGCCCAGACCCGTTTCCTCGGCCGCGAGCTCATCGTCATCCCCGAACGCCTCCGCAACGGCACCTGGGAGGGCTGGAGCGCCGAACGCCTCCGCTGCCGCCTCGGCCCCAACGCCTCCCGCGGCACCCTCACCCCCTTCCGCCCCACCTCCCTTACCGACTTCCTCTAGGCCAACCCGGGGCGGATGGCTACGCAGGAGGAAACCACAAAGAAGCGCAAAGAC
>CAMGJH010000167.1 GCA_946056345.1 uncultured Lentisphaeraceae bacterium
GATGCCCAGGTTCTCAACGGACGCCTCCGGCCGCGCCTTGGCGTAGAGCGCCGGGTCGGGGCCGACCTGCTCGGGCGTCTCGCTCATCACATAGACCGGCTGGATGGGCTCAAGGGTGACCCCTTCGCCGAGGGTTTTCCACTCGCCCTCGAGCGTCACAGCCCCCACCTCGGCCTCGGCGGACACCTCTAGGCTGACCGTGCAGTAGGGCAGCGAGGGCGCGCCCACCGGCTCGAGCGGCCGCTCCAACCCCTCGGCGCGCAGCACGGCGGTCTCGCCCTCGCGCACGAGTTCAATCGCGGGCAGGGCATCGAGCGTCACGGTGCGCGTGGCGGCCCAGGCCTGGCAGCACCCCATCACAACAAGGAAGGCAAAGAAGCAATTCCGGTTCATAGCAGCTGTTCTCCTGAGTGGCGTTATCGAGAGGCCTTGATGATGAAGAGGTTGGTTTGTTCGGTGAGGACGCTAAGTGGCACGGCGAACCACTTCTCGCCCTTACCAAGCGTCAAGCCGTAGGTGGCGCGCTCCTCCGCCGTGAGCTCCTGGGCTTCGGCAATCGCAGTGTCCTCGCCACTGCGGTGGACGCTGACCACCGTGCCCTTGGCGTAGTCGGCGCTGTTGGTGCCGTCCTTGGGCGCGTTGGAGACCTTGGCGCAGAGGAGGAGGGTCTGCGAGCCGTCGCTCTCGTTGACGATGGTCATCTGGCTGACACTGAAGTCGTAGGAAACCTTCACCGCAATCTCGCTGTCGCTGACCTCCGTGGCGGAGATGACGTTGGTGAAGAGCTCGGCTGCCTCGGTGCTGCGCTTGACGTTTGCCTCGGAGCCGCCGGCCTCCGTGGCGATAATGCTCGTCACCGTGGTGGCGCCGCCGCGGACCTGATCCTCCAGCGCGCGGGTGATGGCCTCGCTCAGCGTTTCGCTCACTCCGCTCTCGGCGGGCAAGGTCACCTTCTTGAGCGCCTGCAGCACCGACCCGCCCTGCAAGACGAAGCAGTGGTCCCCGCCAATCGTGCTGCCCTCGGCGAAGGTGAAGGCCGTCACCTCGGGGATGGTCCCCTGGATGGTGCAGAGGTCCACCTTGGCCTCCGGCACCTTCACGGCCAACGGCCCGGCCAACATCAGCCCGCGCGAGAAGGTCAACGCCTTGCTCTCGCTCGCGTCCAGCGTCACACCCGCCTCGGCGCTGGCATTCACCTGTATCTCTCCGGTGCCCGACATTGTTGAGCCCGTGAGCATCTTGATGCCAACATCTGGTGCTTGCCCGGCTCCCCAGATGTTCCTGACGAGGGTGCCCAAGTTCTTTAAGCCTGTCAGTTCTGCCGAGGTATTGCGGTGGCCGCAGAGCGTCAAGGAGGCGCCGTCAGCAATTTCGAGGTTAGTCTTGAAGACATTGTCGTTCGTCCCTGCGATGCCGAAGCCAAAGACGAAGGTACCGGTGACCTCGGTCTTACCGCCGTTGATGCTAATCCAGGTGTGGCCGTTGGCCAACTCCACGGTGCCTTTATTCGTGATGACTTTCTTGTTGTTGAGGTTCCCCGTGTCGGAGTTTGCCGTTGTGCAGTCGAGAACGAGCTTAGCCCCTTCGTCAACGATGATGTTGGAGTCGTTTCCGGCCGCGGTCAACTTTAAGGTGCCGCCCTCTGCGACCTGGAGGGGGCCGCTAGTGGCGGTGGGGAAGGTGAAGTTGGTCGAGACCTTCAGCGTGCCGGCACCAGTCTTGGAGATGGTGGCGGAGTCGTCCGAATCGTTGGCGAGGTCCTTGCTGCGTCCGCCGGAGAAGTTCGCCGTCACGCCGGAGGCGACATCCAGGGTGATGGCTGCCCGGGCGCGGAGGGTGGCGTTGAAGGTAATCTCTCCGCCCTTGGCCTTGCCGTCATCGGCCTTGAAGTTGATGGTTTGGGCCTTAAAGGCATCGAGGGCACCATAGCGATTGGACTGCAGCCCGGCGTTTATCGTTGCGCCGGGGTAGAAGTTGAGCGTGTTGTTGCTACCGAGCGTCCAGCGGGTGTTGTTCATCTCGAGCGTGCCGTAGACATTCACCGTTGCCTTGCCGTCGTAGTTCAGGGCATCGGCTGCGTTGGCCTGACCATACTTGAAGGTGCCGTCCTTCGCGATGGTCAGCGTGCCACCAATCGCCTTAGACCCAGTCTTGACCGTGAGGATGCCGCTCTGCACGGTGGTGGTGCCGAGCAACTCGTTGGCGTCGGCGTTAAGCTTGAGCTTGCCGGTGGTGGTGAGCGAGCCGGTGCTAGTCACCTTCACGGCATTGTCCTCGGAGCGCTCGGTCGTGGCGGAGGCATTCCAAACGAGGTTGCCCGAGACGGTGAGGTTGCCTGCGAGGGTGACATCGGCGATGGTGAGCGTGCCGGTGCCCGCGACCTCTCGCGCGCCGGTGGTGATGAGTTGGTTCGCCGAGACACCGCCGGTGGTGTCGACGGTCAGGGTGTCCGGGATGGAGAGGTTGTTCGAGATGGTGAGGGCGTTCGTGCCGGCCACGGTGAGGGCACCCTCGGCGACGAGGTTGGCAACGGTCGCGGCTTGGTCCATTGTCGCGGTCACGCCGGGGGCGGTGTAGACCGTCTCGGTCTCGGGCGGGAGGTCGCCGGCGGAGGCGCCATAGGTCTCCCAGTTGGACGTGTTGGACCAGTTGGTGTCCGTCTCGGGGGCGACCGGGTTGAAGCGGTAGCGCGAGGAGGTGAGGATGTCCGCGTTGGCGCGGCCCAGGCAGATGGCGATACGGGCAATCTTGAGGTGCGAGCCCTGCGTAAAGGCCGCGTTGCTGTTGGAGGTGGTCAGGTAGGTGCCGCCGAAGGTGAAGTGCTTCGGCATCTTCCCGGAGTAGTAGGCCCCCGAGACATCGCTCGCGAAGGTGACGGCTCGGCTGTTGACCCAGGCGAAGTAGCCGCCGGTGGCGAAGGAGGTCACGAACTGGTTGCGGTTGCGGGTGTAGTCGACATTGGAGGCCGAGACATCGCCAAAGCCGCTGACGGCGGCATCCACGCCTGCGTTCACGGTCACGACCGTGCCGGCTGCCCCGGTGCGCAGACCATAGAGGTCGGCATAGGCATCGGTTCCGCCGGTGGTGTGCATCGTGAAGAGGACGGTGTTCTCTGCCACGGTGTCGACGGTCTCGACGAGGACGGTCCAGTAGTGGCCGCTCTGGCTTGCCACGAAGTCGGGGTTGACCTCGACGGTGACGGTGCCACCATTGAGGCAGAGGAGGCCATTCTCGACGGTGGGATTGCCGCGCAGGGTCTTGAGGACCCAGGGGCGCTCGGCGCGGCGGGCGGCACCGAACTGCGCCGGGAGGCCCGCCTCCGCCGTCGGGGCGGTGGTAAAGGCGCTCCACTCGGCGATGAGTTCGAGCGGGTTGGTGTAGCCGGCGGCGGTGCGGTTGCAGACGCTGTCGGCGATGTCGGTGGTGCGCTTGGCGGCGGCGCCGATGCGCACGGGGAGGTTGGCCGCAGTGCTCTGCACGCCGGCCTTATCGGCCATTGCGGCGACGGAGAGGGTTTCGGAGGCACCGGGGGTGGTGCCGGAGAGGGTCAGGCGCACGGTGAGGCCATCATCAAGCAAGGTGGCGGCCGAGACGGTGCCGTTACTGAGGGTGTAGTTGCCGGCGGTCTCGGCGGCGGCCTTGTCCATCGCCTTGGAGAAGGTGAGGGTAATCTGGTCGGCGAGGACCGACTCGGTCACGCGCACGGTGGCGCTCTCGTCCTGATTGAGCGGCGGGAGGAAGCCCTCGACGGCGGCGAACCAGTTGCGCGCCATTTGGGTGTAGCCCTCGGCGGAGGGGTGGAGG
>CAMGJH010000168.1 GCA_946056345.1 uncultured Lentisphaeraceae bacterium
GCCTTACATATAAGTGCGCCGGGGCGCAACGCTCCCGGCGAAGCGCGGTGCAGTTGCCATTGGCGGCGCGGTGTGGTATATTTAAAGGACGTTTTTCTTTCAAGGAGTCATAGCGATGGCCAAGTTGACGGCAGATGCGTTGCGCGAGATGTACCTTAAGTTCTTCGAGTCTAAGGGGCATACGATTATTTCGGGGGCTTCGGTGATTCCGGAGAATGATCCGACGGTGTTGTTCACGACGGCGGGGATGCACCCGTTGGTGCCGTATCTGCTCGGCGAGAAGCATCCGGCGGGGACGCGGTTGACGGACGTGCAGAAGTGCGTGCGTACCGGCGACATCGAGGCGGTGGGCGATAGCGCGCACTTAACCTTCTTCGAGATGCTGGGGAACTGGTCGCTGGGGGACTACTTTAAGCAGGAGGCGATTGCCTGGAGTTTCGAGTTCCTGACCAAGCATCTGGGCTTCAAGCCCGAGCAGCTCTCCGTGACGGTCTTTGCAGGCGAGGGCGAGATTCCGCGCGACGACGAGGCGATTGCCTACTGGAAGGCGCAGGGAATCCCCGAAGACCACATCTTCCCGAAGGGGCGCGAGGATAACTGGTGGGGGCCGGCGGGCACCACGGGGCCTTGCGGGCCGGATACGGAGATGTTTATCGACACGGGCAAGCCGGCGTGCGGTCCGGACTGCGGCCCGGGGTGCGGCTGCGGGAAGTATATCGAGATTTGGAACGACGTCTTTATGCAGTACAACAAGACGGCCGAGGGGACCTACGAGCCGCTCAAGCAGCATAACGTCGACACCGGGATGGGCGTGGAGCGCACCATCTGTATGCTCAACGGCTACAAGACGGTCTACGAGTCCGAGCTCTTCTTGCCGCTCTTGGAGAAGATTCGCGAGCTGACCACTACCGAACTGCCAGAGGAGAAGAAGACGCGCGCCGAGCGGATTATCGCCGACCACATGCGCACGGCCACGATTATCTTGGGCGACCCCAAGGGCGGGGTCAAGCCGGGCAACGTGGGTGCGAACTACGTCCTGCGCCGCCTCATTCGCCGCGCGGTGCGTTATGGGATGGACCTGGGGCTGCCCGCGGGCTTCACGGCGACGATGGCCGACATCGTCATCGGCACCTATCGCAACTTCTATCCCGAGCTGCTGGAGAAGCGCGAGCTCATCGTCAGCGAACTGACGGCCGAGGAGAGCCGTTTTGCCAAGACGCTCACCCAGGGGCGCCACGAGTTCGAGAAGGTGGCCGAGGTGATGGCCCAGCACGCGCAGACGCAGATCTCCGGTAAGACTGCCTTCAAGCTCTACGATACCTACGGTTTCCCGCTGGAGCTTACCCAGGAGTTGGCCGCCGAGCGCGGGATGACCGTGGATACCGAGGGCTTCGCGAAGGCCGAGGCCAAGCATAAGGAAGCTTCCAAGCAGGGCGAGGGGGTCTTCAAGGGCGGTCTGGCCGACCACTCCGAGCAGACCACGCGCCTGCACACGGCCACGCACCTCCTGCACAAGGCGCTCAAGCTTGTCCTGGGCGAGCACGTGAACCAGAAGGGCTCGAACATCACCGCCGAGCGGCTGCGCTTCGACTTCTCGCACCCAGAGAAGATGACCAAGGAGCAGCTCGAGCAGGTCGAGGACCTCGTCAATGAGCAGATCAAGCGCGCGCTGCCGATTGTCTGCGAGACGATGGCGATCGAGGAGGCGAAGGCCTCCGGTGCCACGGCCCTCTTCACCGCCAAGTACGGCGAGCAGGTGAAGGTCTACACGATGGGCGACTTCTCCAAGGAGGTCTGCGGCGGCCCCCACGCGCAGAACACGGCCGAGTTGGTGGCCTTCAAGATCCTCAAGGAAGAGAGCTCGTCGGCCGGCGTGCGCCGCATCAAGGCCATCATTGGCGAGGCGGCGGCCGAGAAGCGTAAAGCGGCCGGGAAGTAAGCGAGGAGACGGCGGCGGGAATGATGGTTGGCCCCTCGGCATTGGCAGCCTGTGCGCTCTGCCCGCGGCAGTGCGGCGTGGACCGCACGGCGGGTGTGCGCGGCTATTGCGGGAGCGGCGTGCAGCCGCGCGTCTTCCGCTGGGGGCCGCACTTTGGCGAGGAACCGCCGCTCTCGGGCACCAAGGGCAGCGGGGCGATCTTCTTTTCGCACTGCACGCTCAAGTGCATCTACTGCCAGAATGCGAAGTGGAGCAATGGTGCGCGCGGGGAGGATATTTCGGTGGCCGAGCTGACCGCGCGCTTCCGTTCGCTGGCCGAGCAGGGGTGCCACAACTGGAACCTCGTCTCCCCCACACCGTGGTTGCCGCAGATTGCCGAGGCGCTTGAGCCGCTTTTCGAGGCTGACATTCGCCTGCCGTTGGTGTATAATACGGCGAGTTTTGAGAGGCCCGAGACGCTGTCGGCATTCTGCGGGCTGATTGACATTGCGTTGGCCGACCTTCGCTACGCCTCGGATGCGAGCGCGTGGGAGGGCTCGGGGTGCAAAGGCTATGTGGCCACCGCGCGCGCGGCGATTCAGTGGTTCTGGGAGAACCTTGGGCCGCTGATGTGCGACGATGAAGGCATAGCGCGGCGCGGACTCATTGTGCGGCTTTTGGCTCTGCCCGGGCGCACCGAGGAAGTGGCCGAGAACCTGATTTGGCTGCGCAACACCTTGGGGCCGGGAGTGGCCGTAAGCGTGATGGCGCAGTATAATCCCGTTGGGCAGGCCCGGGTGACACCGGGCTGGGACCGCCGCCTCCGCCCGGAGGAATTCGCTCCCCTCGCCGACCTCGTTGGCGACCTCGGGTTCGAGAACGGCTGGGTCCAGCCCTGCGAAGATGAAACAGCCGAGCAGATGCTCGGCGAGGATATGACCGCCGGCTATGGCGAAGTTCGCTAAGGCCGGCAAAAGAGTGCTTCACAAGACCCTTCAGAAAGGAAGAAGAGAAGATGAGCGGACACAGTAAATGGGCAACCATCAAGCACGCCAAGGGCGCAGCTGACGCCAAGCGCGGCAAGATGTTCAGCCGCTTGGCCAAGGAAATTATGCTCGTGGCCAAGAGCAATGGCGACCCGAACACCAACCCCTCCCTGCGCAACCTGATTGCCAAGGCCAAGTCGATCAATATGCCCAAGGACAACATCGACCGCGCCATCAAGAAGGGCACGGGCGAACTCCAGGCGGACATCCTCGAGGAGATCACCTACGAAGGTTACGTCGGCACCGTCGGCCTGGTGGTGCAGGTGCTCACCTCCAACAAGAACCGCGCCGCGGCCGAAATCCGCAACATCTTCAAGAAGAACAACTCCGAACTCGGCCAGTCCGGCTCGGTGATGCGCAACTTCGAGCGCAAGGGCCAGATCCTCCTGCCCAAGGGCGACCTCAACGAAGATGACGTGATGATGCTCGCGCTCGACGCCGGCGCCGATGATGTGAATGCCGACGACGAGGGCTTCGAGATCCTCACCGCCCCCAGCGCCTTCGCTGACGTTTGCGACGCGCTCAACAAGGCCGGTATCGAGACCACCGACGCCGAGGTCAAGCTCCTCCCGATGGCCACCACCCCGGTCTCCGACCTCTCCCAGGCCAAGGCCATCAACAAGTTCATCGCCGCCCTCGAGGATAACGAAGACGTCCAGAACGTCTACACCACGGCCGACTTCTCTGACGAGATTGAAGCCGCCCTCGCCGCCGAGGAAGAGTAAGCGCGCGTTGCGCCCCCTATACAAAAGCGCCCCGCAAATCTGCGGGGCGCTTTTGTATAGGAGGATGACGGATGACAGCTAACAGCGGACAGCAGCCGGCC
>CAMGJH010000169.1 GCA_946056345.1 uncultured Lentisphaeraceae bacterium
GGTGCCTTTTTCTTCTCCCCCTGCGTAGCCTTGTGTGCCTTTCTTTGTGCTCTTTGTGTTCTTTGTGGTTTCCTCCTGCGTAGCCATCCGCCCCGGGTTCGCCTCGAGGTAGGCCCGGGTTCGGGGTCGACCCGGGCCTAGTTCACCTTCGACCTGGGGCGGGTGGCTTTTTCGATAGGCGATAGACGATAGATGAGAAAGTTGTCGCCGGAGGTGGAAAGCCTGGCCAAAGAAGTGCCAGTTCCTCCGTCGCGGCACGCGCGCTAACAGCTAACGGCTAACCGCTGACAGCTGCGAGCGAAGCGAGTTCGGCGGGGGTGAGGGGGCGGTAGGTGCCGGGGCGGAGGCGGCCGAGGGTGAGGGAGGCGAGGGCCACGCGTTTGAGGCGGCGGACGCGGAGGTGGGCCTGCTCGCACATCAGGCGGATTTGGCGGTGGCGGCCTTCGGTGAGGGTGAAGCGGAGGCGGTCGGGGGAGAGGGGGTCGACTTGCACCGGGCGGATGCGGTAGCCTTCGAGGGTCATCGGCGCGCGCAGGCGGCAGAGTTGCTCGGGGGTGGGCGCGGGGGTGACGGTCACTTCGTAGACCTTGCGGTGGGCGAAGCGGGGGTGCGTGAGGCGCTGGATGAGTGCGCCGTCGTTGGAGATGAGGAGGAGCCCTTCGCTCTCTTTGTCGAGGCGGCCGACGCACACGAGGCGCAGGCCGAGGGAGCGGAAGCGGTCGAGCGCGGTGGGGGCGCCTTGGCCATCGGTGGAGCAGACTTCGCCGACGGGCTTATAGTAGAGGAAGGTGTGATGGGGCTCGGCCTGCGGGCGGATGGGGCGACCGTCGAGGGCGAGGGCGGCGGCGGGGTCGACGCGCGCACCGGGTTCGGTGACGACGGCGCCTTCCACGGTGACGCGGCCGGCGCGGATGAGCTCGGCCGCGCCGCGCCGCGAGGCCACGCCGCGTTGGGCGAGGAGGTTTTGCAGGCGCTCGGGGGAGGCTCGCTGCGCGCGCAGTGAACAGTGAACAGTGGACAGTCGACAGGAGGCGCTTCGCGCCGGGCGGCCGGAGTCTTCGGTCATCGCTTCCTTGCGCGAAACTTAGATGGTGCGCGCGGCGGCGTCGCCGATGTAGGCGGCGGGGGTGAGCTCGCGGAGGCGGGCCTTGTCGGCCTCGGGGATGTCGAGGGAATCGATGAAGGCGTGGATGGCCTCGGGGGTCATAGCGTGGCCGCGGGTGAGGGCCTTGAGCTTCTCGTAGGCGTTGGGCACGCCGTAGCGGCGCATAACGGTCTGGATCGGTTCGGCAAGGACCTCCCAGGCGTGGTTGAGGTCGGCAGCGAGGGCCTCTTCGTTGGGGGACATACGGCCGAGGCCGCGGAGGGTGGAGGCGACGGCGATGAGGGAGTAGGCGAAGCCGGCGCCGACGTTGCGGATGGCGGTGGAGTCGGTCAGGTCGCGCTGCATTCGGGAGACGGGGAGTTTGCGGGCGAGGTGGCCGAGAATGGCGTTGGCCAGGCCGATGTTGCCTTCGGAGTTCTCGAAGTCGATGGGGTTGATCTTGTGGGGCATCGTGGAGGAGCCTACTTCGCCGGCGACGACCTTCTGCTTGAGGTAGCGCATAGAGACGTAGAGCCAAACATCGCGGTCGAGGTCGAAGAGGACCTGGTTCCAGCGCTGGAGGGCGTCGAAGAGCTCGGCCATCCCGTCGTGGCTTTCAATCTGCGTGGTGAAGGGGTTCTGCTCGAAGCCGAAGCCCTCGATGACGCGGCGGGCGAGAGCGGGCCAATCGACCTGCGGGGCGGCGGAGAGGTGGGCGTTGTAGTTGCCCACGGCACCATTCATCTTGGCCGGGAGGCGCACCGCGTCGAGCTGCGCGGCCTGGCGGCGGAGGCGGTGGACAAAGACGGCGAGCTCCTTGCCCAGGGTGGTGGGGCTGGCGGGCTGGCCGTGGGTGTGGGCGAGCATCGGCAGGGCCATCGTGGCGTTGGCGAGCGTGGCGAGGGCCTCGGTGAGGCGCTCTTGCTCGGCGCGCAGAAGCTGGAGGCCGTCGCGCAGCTGCAGGGCGTGGGAGACGTTGTTGATGTCTTCGGAGGTGCACGCGAAGTGGATGAACTCGCTCAGGTGCGCGCAGCTCTCAGGGAGCTTCTCGCGGATGAGGTATTCCACGGCTTTGACGTCGTGGCGCGTGGTCGCCTCAATCTCCTTGACGCGCTGGGCGTCGGCCAGGGAGAAACCATCGGCGATGGCCTGGATGGCGGCGCGCTGCTCGGCGCCGGGGCAGGAGGCCTCGGGGAGGGCGGGTTCATCGCAGAGGGCCAGGAGCCAGGCGATCTCCACCTGGACGCGGCGGCGGATGAGGCCATACTCGGAGAAGACCTCGCGCAAAGGCGCGGTTTTGTCGGCATAGCGCCCATCGATGGGCGAGACGGCGGTGAGGGCGGAGAGTTCTAACATCTTGGGCTCCTAACGTGCGGTGAGGGGATTACTTGCGCTTGGCGTCGCGTGCGGCGGCGAAGGCCTTGGCGGCGGAGGCCAGGCGGGTGCGCTCGGGGAAGGTCTTGTCGCTCTCGGTCTGGCGCAGGGCCTCGAGGGCCTTGGTCTGCTCCTTGGTGAGCGCTTGCGGGGTCTCGGCGAGGAGGACAACGTGCAGGTCGCCGGTGGCAAAGCGGCCGATACCGCGGACGCCTTGGCCGCGCAGACGCTGGACCGAGCCATTGGCGGTGCCGGGCTTGACCTTGAGCGTGGCCGTGCCGTTGGGCGTCTCGATGGGGAGTTCGCCCCCGAGGGCCAGGAGGGTGGGGGAGACCGACTGGCGCAGGATGAGGTCCTGACCGTCGCGCTCGAAGAGTTCGCTCTCGGCCACCGAGCAGCGCAGATAGAGGTCGCCGCGCGGGCCGTTGTTGGCCCCGGCGTTGCCCTTGCCGGCCACGCGCACGCTCATGCCATCGGCCACGCCGGCGGGGATGGGCACGGAAATCTGCTCGTCGCTGGCCACAAAGCCATCGCCGCCGCACTTGTGGCAGGGTTTCTCAATGACGGTTCCGGCGCCGCGGCAGACCGGGCAGGTCTGCTGAATCATCCCGAAGAAGCCGCCGCGCTGCTGGATGACGCCCGAGCCGCCGCAGTGCTTGCAGGTGGTGCGCTTACTGCCCTTCTCCGCGCCGGTGCCCGAGCAGTCGGGGCAGGCGACGGCGGCGTGGATACGCACCTTCGCCTCGGTGCCGAAGAGGGCCTCCTCGAAGGTCAGGCGGATGGATTGCTCGGTGTCCTCGCCGCGCTGGGGGGCGGTGGGGTCGGCGCGGCGTCCGCCGCCGAAGCCTCCGAAGCCGCCGCCAAAGCTGCCGCCGAAGAACTGGTTGAGAATGTCGTTGAGGTCGGCACCGTGGGTGAAGTCGCGGGCGAAGTCGAAGCCGCCGCCGCCGAAGGCCCCCTTCATCCCCTCGTGGCCGTACTGATCGTACATTGCGCGCTTCTGGCTATCGGAGAGGACCTCGTAGGCCTCGGAGGCCTCCTTGAACTTTTCCTCGGCGCTCTTGTCGCCCGGGTTGCGATCCGGGTGATACTTCATCGCGAGCTTGCGATAGGCCTTCTTGATGGTCTCGGCATCGGCGCCTTTGTCGACGCCGAGCACGTCATAGTAGTCGCGTTTGGCAGCCATGGCCTTACGCCTCCTCGCTCGGGGCCGGGGCGGTGGCTTCGGGCGCGCCGGCCGAGACAATCACCTGCGCCGGGCGCACCACCTTGCCGCCCAACCTCCAGCCCTTGCGGAACTGGCTCACCAC
>CAMGJH010000170.1 GCA_946056345.1 uncultured Lentisphaeraceae bacterium
AACACTGGCAGGACAACCCGACGGCTGCCCTCCTCGCGGGCTGCGACGAGAGCTACACGCTCGTGCAGTGCCTCGACAAGGACATGCGCCCGGGCCTCGCCACGGATGCCAACAAGAAGGCCTACACTGGCAAGAACGGTGGCAACATCCCGTGGATCTGGGCCGAGCTGACGAACTTTGGCGACAACCCCAACCTCTACGGCCGCCTCACGCGCATGGAGGATGCCAAGACCTACCTCGCCTCCGAGGCCGCCACCACGACCCGCTGCGTCGGCTGGGGGATGCTCGATGAAGGCATCGGCTACCAGCCGGTCTACTACGCCAAGATTCTCGACATCCTCGGCACCTTCGCCGACGAGGCCGCCAAGCCCGCCGAGCTCGCCCTGACCACGGCGGCCACCTCCAAGACCGCCTGGGAGCTCCTGGAGGGCTCGGTCTACCAGGTCACGCGCAAGCAGGAGGGCTGCTCGGAGGGTATTCTCTGCGCCGAGCCCTACTTCGGCCTAGCCAACAACCGCGCTTCCGCCTGGGCCTCCGGGGCCGCGCTCTACTATAACCGCGGCGATGTCTGGAAGGCCGCCCGCTTCTTGCTCGACCAACTGAAGGCCAATGAGGCCCTCGTCAACGACGCGGCGTGGCGCGAGTTCGCCATTGATGTGCTGCGCCAGGTGGCCATCGACGGCTTCTCCTCGGGCGAGGCGCGCCGCAAGCCGGAGGCTTTCACGCGCCTGGATGCCCTGCTCCTGCGCTCGCAGAAGTGGACCCTCTGGAAGGTCTGGCAGCAGGCCCAGGAACTCTCGCGCGAAGTCATCACCGCCGAGGACGGCACCACCTCCTTGGGCGACGTGAATACCGAACGCGCTCTGCGCCACTACCGCAACTACCTCTGCTTGATGACCATCTGGAAGACCACTGACACCACCAACGCCTCCAAACTCTGCGACTACTCCCACCGCAACCTCGGCGGGATGATGGAGGCCTACTATGGCCGCCGCTGGAAGGCCTATTGGGCCGGGCAGACCCAGGCGCAGATCCGCGCCACGGATGCCACCTGGTGGAAGACGGCCCCCATCCCCGCTGAGCCGGTCGCCGCCACCGCCGAAGACCTCCGCTCCATCGGCGAAGCCATCCTGGCCGATGCCCTCTACACCGACGCCACCGGCCTCGCCCCCGTCGATTGGTACGACTTTACCACCGCTGACGCGCCCGACCGCGGCACCTTCGCCCGTGGCTGGGCGGCGGGCGGCTCCTTCACTCTCGTCACCGGCAAGAACGGCACCCTCGGCGCCGTCACCGACCACAAGTGGAGCAACACCTCCACGAGCCTGCAGAACTTCACCCTCTCCATCGAGGCCACTTGCGGCACCACCTCCGGCGGTACCCTGTTCTCGACGGATGGCAAAGATTGGGCCATCAAGCGCGGCACGAGCGCAGGTGAGGTCATCTTGACCGGCCTCTTTGCTAGCGATCTAACCCTCTCCTTTGGCGATGACAAAACCTTCCACCGCATCACCGTGGCCGTCTCCGGCAATGGTGCCACCGTGCAGGTGTGGCTCGATGGCGAACTGAAGAGCGATGGGCTGGAAGCCAAGGCCTCGGCCATCAAGGCCTTCACGGCCTACGAGGTCAACAGCATGTGGGGCGGCGGCACCGCGTCGAGCGGCACGGTCGAGGATGTGCGCATTTACGACCAGGCGCTGACCTCCGCGCAGGTGGCCGCGCTCTGCGCCGAGCCCCTCGAGCCCTTCACCTGGTGGAACCCCGACGCGAGCGATGCCGAGAACCGTTGGAGCGTCCTGCGCCACTGGAGCCGTGGCAAGCCCACCGAAGGCTGGGCCGGCATCCGCACCGGCACCGAGCCCCTCACCCTCAAGATGGACGCTTCCCCCGCCCTCTCGCGCCTCGAGACCGCCGGCGAAGGGGCCCTGACCATCGTCGGCAACGCCTTCTCCGCCACCCAGCTCGCCGTCGGCACTGATACCGACCTCGCCGCCGGCCTGGCCACCTTCGCCGCCCGCAACGTCTCCATCGCCGCCGGCAAAACCCTCACCGTGAACGACGGCGCCACCGTCCCGCTGACGACGGCAGGAGCGGTGAGTGGCGTTAGTGGCACGCTTCGCGTGAAGGGGGCCTCCTTTGAGCGTGCAACGATTGAGGCCACCGAGCCTACCCTTATGCTTGCCGGGCAGAGCATTCTCACGATGAGCACGCCTGTCCCTAAACCGGAGGGCGGCCAGCCGTGGGAAGCTGGCAAGAGTTCGGCTATTCGCCGCACCCTCCAGTTGCGGGAGGAGGGACAAGTAAACATTGCTGCCGAGAATATTCTCGGGTGGTACAAGGACGCTGTCCTCTTCTCCGAGCCTGTTATTGAAGCGGCGGATAACGCGGTGGTCAATATCAGCGTAGCGCAGGTCGTCCACTACCCCATCGAGCTCTCCGGGAACGCGCGTTTGGCCTATGATGACACCCAATCCCCGAAACGGTCGCTCAAGTTCGGCGCGGCAGGGTCCATCAAGGTAACGAGTGGCACGCCTACGGTGAGTGGCGTTGCCCTGGGGGTCCACGCTGATAGTACCTCGGCGGCCACGCTCTTTGATGTGGCGCAGGGCGCTACGCTCTCTTGTGCCGCTGCGATTAATACGGATGGCACATATAATAAAACTTCGATGACAGTTCGGAAGGCCGGCGAGGGCACAGTGGTGCTTTCGGGAGGCTTCACAGGCACGAGTGGGAGCGTCTCGCTCGACGCGGGCACGATGGTCCTCGCGTGCGAGGCTGACTACAGCGCCGTGCCGCTCAACACCGCCGCGGGCACGACCCTTGCGCTGGGGACGGTCCGCTCGGCCAACCTCGGCACCCTCGCCGGCAATGTCACGGTCACGCCGACCCCTGCAGAGGCGAAAGTCGGGTATCTGACCTTGACCTCGGGCGGGACCATTACCACCCTTGCCGTTGCCGGAGCCCAGAATGTGACGCAGACAGTGGAGGGCTCGGCCCTCAAGGTTGCTTTCTCGGTCGCGCCGGCCGAATGGCGCGATGGCGATTGGGTGACCCCGCCCGCGCCTGGGATTAAGACCTCGGCTACCATCGCCTTCAGCGAAGAACACACCTCCGCCGTCATCCCCGAGGGCGCCACCTTCTCCACGGTGACGGTCACTGGCGCGGGCGAATTGGCCTGTTCGGGCACCTGCACGGCCGAAAGCGTGACGCTCACCGGCGGCAGCAGCTGGACCCTCCCCGGCGGCCTCTTCACCGAGACAACCACCCTCACGGCGGATGCCGGCTCCTCGCTCACCTTGAAGCTGGGCGGGCAGAACGCCACCCTCCCGGCGAGCACCCTCACGGCCCTCACCATCGATACCGAGGGCGACACGGAGACTCCCGTCACGCTCAAGCTCACCGGCACCGTGACGGTCTCCGGCACGCTCACCACCCGGGGCGCTTCGCCCTTGACCCTCGCCGGATCCGCGGCGGCCCTCACGGCCGACTCCCTCACGGCCAATGTCTCCACCGACCTCGCCGCCGGCCTCGTGAAGAGCGCCTTCACCTCCGGCAAGATCACCCTCGGCGACCAGGTCACCCTCACCGTGAACGACGGCTCCACCGCCCCTCTGACGGTCGATGCCATCACCGGCTCCAACGCCAAGCTCTGCGTGAAGGGTGCCACCTTCGAGCGTGCCAAGACCACGGATGCCGAGCCTGCGTTGGAAATTGCCACCGGCGCCACCTTGAAGATGACCAACGAAAACGCAGAGACCAAG
>CAMGJH010000171.1 GCA_946056345.1 uncultured Lentisphaeraceae bacterium
ACGGGGTCTTATTAGTTCGCCCCGGGGCGCTTTACATTTTTATCCGCCCCGGGTTCGCCTCGAGGTAGGCCCGGGTTCGGGGTCGACCCGGGCCGGGTTGGTTTTTTCCCCGGGGCGGGGGGCTCGGCGGCGTAGGCCGTTGGCAAACCTATAATGGTGCGCGTGCTGCGCGGTTGGGTGCGGCGAAGAGGGGTTGAGTGTTGGAGGGAGATGTGATATACTTCGGGCTGTTCCCTTGAGATGGGGGAGCAGCAATTGAATCCTGCGTCACAAACGCATAACTGTCTACGGAAAGCTTAGGAACCTTTCGGTCAAAGGCAGGACGTTTGAGGCTCGATCGTGCAGCGTGGCCTCCTTCGGTTTATCCTTGACTGGCTTCCTAAGCGCCTCCGTAGGTAAACTAGGGGAGGTGCCTTTATCTTCCCCCACGAAGAGAGGAGAGAAGAGATGAAGCTGCGTTATGGAAGGTTGCCGATGATTATCGGCGGGGTAGTGTTCGGTCTGATGTGTCATGGGGCCGAGCCGATTGCCCCGTGGACGCGCGACGCGCTGATGTACTACGAATCGGCTGAGCGCTTGGGTGAGAATGCCCGTCCGCCGGAGACGGTTGAGGCTGAACGGGTGTTCGAGCAAGCCACGCAGGGTGAGCTTGACATTCCACGGTTGGAGCGGTTGGCGTATTGGGAGCGCAAGGGGTGTGAGGGGATTTGCGAGGCGGCGCAGGCAGTCTTGATTTTGTCGACTATTCGGGCGAACGATCCGGCGCGCTTTGAGATGATGGTTGAGAAGTTCCGGGCGACCTTCCCGGAGAGTCGCTTTGCTGCCACGTTTGCATCTCCTGGGGCGCTGATGAAGGTCTGCCCGGCGTGTAAGGGGAAGAGCAAGCGGCAGGTCAATTGCTCAGCGTGTCAAAATACGGGCGACTGTCTGGCCTGTGACGGCAAGGGGCGGCGAATTGTCACGGGGCTGGAGCGGTCGCGGCGGGTGGGGGGCTCGCAGAGGGTTGCGTCAAGTAGCCGTTCGAGCCGGCGTAGCACGGGGAAGCCGCTGTTGACGAGCCATCGGACCAATCTCAATGGCGGCACCTTGGTGGTTCAGCGGGATGATCAAGAGGTCCGTTGTATGCGGTGCAAGGGAACTGGGCGCTGCCCTACCTGTGCAAATGCCGCCCAAAAGCGGCTCAACTGTGCGCCTTGCAAAAACCTGGGTGCGATACCTGATCCAGAGAAGCTTTTGCCGGTGTTGACGAAGGTCGCGGAGGAGGGGATGGCCGCAGCGCGGAGCGCGTTGCCTGAGACGCGCGTGGCGTGGGATCAAACGCAGGCGGTACAGGAGGTTTTGCGGGCTGTGCGGCAGGAGGATGACCTTGCGACCGTGCGTAACACGTTGCAGGAGGCGCTCACCCGCAACCCGCAATGCGCCCAACGGAAGGAGTTGGAGCGTCTCGAGATTCTGCTCTCCGAAACGGAACGCAAGGTTGAGGCTGAGAGGCGTGTGGTTGAGGCCGATACGCAGAAGCTGGGTGTGGCGTTGGCCGAGGCGCTCAATGAGAAGGGAAATTACCGCCGCTACGAACGCCTTATTCAACTGAAGACGCGCTTTCCAAAGGCGAGCAACCGGGGTGAGTTGGAGGCCGCGTTGGAGGTGTGCGAGGCGAATATCGAGCGTGAAGAGGCCGCTGTGCGAAATGCCTTGAAACTGCTTGAGAATGTCGAAAGCCCACAGCGGGGTATTCAGCAGATTGACAAGATTATTGGCGAGATGGACCCCATTTCACCACTGATGAGCACGGCACAGAGTATGCGGGCGGACTTCGTGGAGCGGCTGCATAAGGCCCAGCGAAATCGGCAGATACTCTGGTCTGTCCTCGGCCTCGGGGGGCTCTTGCTAATCTACTTCCTCTTCGACCTACTCAATGGCATCTGGCAAACGCGCCGCTCTCGGAGATGGTGAGCGCACGGCCGGGATGTTAACGCCGCCGCCCCGGGTTCGGGGTCACCCCGGCGCGCGTATCACGCCAGTCGGCACCGTCGGGATGGGCCGCCGTGCGGGGAATGTGGTATAGTGGGGGTATGAAGCAGATTGGATTGGTTTTGATTTTGGTTGGGGCGGTGGGGGTGGTTTGGGGGCGGCCGCCGCGGGTGGTGCATCCAAATGGGGCGTTTGTGGCGTTGTATGAGGAGGCGTGGCGGGAGGCGCGGGCACGGACCTTGGAGGCGCCGGCGGGTTCGCCGGTGGCGCGGTATATGGATGAGCACGTCTATGATGACCAGATTTGGATCTGGGATTCGTGCTTTATGGCGCAGTTTACGAAGTATGCAGCGGCGGATTATCCGGGGATTGAGACGCTGGAGGCGCTTTATGCGCCAGTGGTGGAGGGGCGCGAGACGCCGTTGAAGGTGCATCTTTTGGATAATCCGCCGCTCTTTGCGTGGTGTGAGTGGCTTCATTGGCAGTTTCACGGAGACCGCGCGCGGCTGGAGGAGGTGTTGCTGGAGCGGCAGTTGTTGCAGCGGCATTTTGCGTGGTTTGCCGCGCCGCCGACGGGGAGGCGTTATGCGAGCTCGCCGAATCCGGTTCGGTTGAGGGCGGTGCGTGCGGGGAATGGCGCGCGGGGGTTTGTGTGGCCGGGGACGGCAAGCGGGATGGATAATACGCCGCGTGGGCGGGGTTGCGGCGGGTATGAGGGGATTTTATGGGTGGACGCGATGGCGCAGCAGGCGTTGTCTGCGCGGTCGATTGCCAGGCTCTATCGAGCGTTGGGGCGAGAGGCCGACGCGGCGGCGTGGGAGAAGGTGTATGCAGACTTGGGCGCGGAGATCAATCGTTTCTATTGGGATGAGCGTGATGGCTTCTACTATGACATTGCTTTGGCCGATGGCGCGCCGTGCCGGGTAAAGACGATTGCCTCGTTCTGGCCGTTGGCGGCGGGCGTGGTTCCACGGGAGCGCGCGCAGCGGGTGATTGCCCATCTGCGCAATGGCGCGGAGTTTGGCGGGCAGCGTCCCTTCCCTTCGGTCTCGCGCGATGATCCAGATTTTCACGCGGCGACGGGCGAGTATTGGCGCGGGGGGATTTGGTTGCCCACGGCCTATATGGCGCTGCAGGGGCTTAAGGAGTATGGAGAGACGGCGCTGGCGGACGCCTTGGCGCGGCGATTGTTGGAGCAGATGGTGCGGACCTATCAGGCGGTGGAGCCGGCAACGATTTGGGAGTGTTATGCGCCGGAGGCGGATGCGCCGAGCACGGAGTATGGGCGGCGGGTGCGGCCGGAGTTCTGCGGGTGGTCGGCCTTGGGGCCAATCAACCTCTTCTTGGAGCACGTGGTGGGGCTGCGGGAGGTCAACGCCCCGGAGGCGCGTGTGGTCTGGGAACCGCCGGATGGGGCGGTCTTCCCAATGGGGATTGAGGGGTTGGCGGTGGGGCAGGCGCAGCGGTTGACGCTGTGGAGCGATGGTCGGCAGGTGCGCGTGCATTGCACGCAGCCGTTCACTCTGCGCTATAATGGGCGGGACTTCGCGCTGATGCCCGGCGAACACGTCTTGGACGTGACGCGGGCACGGGGAGAGTAGGGGGAGAGACCGCGGCGCGGGCCGGGGGAGACGTTAGGCTTCGGCCTTCTGCTGCGCGGCGGGTTTGCGATTGCCGCCCCGGCGGCGCTGGCGGAAGCGGCGGCGGTGGGGATTGGGGGGCTCGGGGAGCGCTTCGCCTTCCTCGACGCGCGAGGGCGGGCCATTACGGCGGTAGGCTTCGC
>CAMGJH010000172.1 GCA_946056345.1 uncultured Lentisphaeraceae bacterium
AGCGGCCTTCTCGGCCCAGTAGCCGCGCACCACATAGTCGGTGGCAGAGCCCTGGCGCAGGAAGTTATAGGGCAACATCGAGAACTGCCCCGAAGCGCCCCCTTGCAACAGCAGGATGGTGTAATCTTCGCCCAGACCCAGCAGCGCGTGCAAGTTCGCGCGCGTCCGCTCCAAGAGCTCGCCAAAGGCCGCCGTGCGGTGCGACACTTCCAAAACGCTCCGCCCCAGGCCCTGCCAATCGACCAGGTCCTCGCGTAGGCGCTCCTTGACCTCGGGCGGCACCATCGCCGGCCCGGCACAAAAGTTATAAAGGCTCTTCATCACGCTTGCTCCCAAGGCGGCAAGGCCGGCATCGCGGCGGCAAAGTCCCGCACGCGTGCGGCTTCCGCTTCGGCCGTGTAGTCTCCGGCCAGAAAGGCGTCGTAAACTTCCCGGTTAAAGGCCTCCCACGAGGTCTCTTCCGCGCCGGGCACAATCGGATAGAAGCGGCACCCAAAGGCGCGCGCGGCCTTCAAATCTCCCAACGCATCGCCAATCATCAACACCCGCTCGCGCGGGAAGCGGCCATCGGTGAGCGCGGTGAGCTGCGCCACCTTATCGCCCACCTCTTGCCCCGCCACGTGGCCGACGAACTCCAAGAGCCCCTGCGCGCCCCAATCCTGCCGCAACACCTGCTCGGGCGATTGCGAGACAATCCCCGTTTCGCTCCGCCCCGCCATCCGTTTGAGCGCCTCCCGCGCCCCGGCATAGGCCGGGAACTCGACCCCCGAGGTCAAGATTGCCTCATTCACCCGCCGGCTCCAGGCCAGGATCTTCTCCAGAATTGGCGAGGGATGGGCGGTAATCCACCGCTCCAAGGTCTCGCCGCTCAACGGCAGCCCACTTTCTACAAAGGCCTGCAAATCTGCCAGCGGCACCTCCGGGAAGCCCGCAGCCACCCGCGTCGGATGGCGGTTAAAGAGCTGCAAGTTCAGGTAAATCGCCCGGAAGCGCGTAATCCCGCGCGTCTCGGAATAGAGGTTCACGAAGTCCGCGCACGCGCAGTAGACCTCCCGCAACGGCTCCAGCCCCAAGGCCTCCACCATCAGCGGCTGCAAAAAGCCGTGTTGCTTGGCGGCCATCGTGTCCACCACGCATCCATCGCTATCCAATCCAACAAAGGTGGAAACCATTGCGCATCACCTCTCAACGAAAACGAATAACACACAGTATAGCACAACCTGCCTCCCTGCGCAGCGCTGCCGCCGCATTCGACAATGCACACGGTCTGCCGCCGGCATACTGCAGTCTAAGGAAGGGGCGCGACGGATTCTAACGCCCACCGAGCCGTCGCGACTGCAGACTCCTTACTTTCCTAGCGCGCCATAGCGTCGCTCGCGGGAGGCGAAGGCGTCCAGGGCGGCCTGGAAGTCGGCTTCGCCAAAGTCTGGCCACAGGACCGGCGTCACATAGAGCTCGGCGTAGGAGGCCTGCCAAAGGAGGAAGTTACTCAGGCGCATCTCGCCGCTTGTGCGGACGATGAGGTCAGGGTCGGGCACATCGGGCAAGTAGAGGTTGCGGGCGATGGTCTCCTCGGTAATCGCCTCCGGGTCCAACTCGCCGCGAGCCACCTGGCGGGCGATTGCCTGAGCGGCGTGGGCGAGCTCCGTGCGCCCGCCATAACTCAGGCAGAGGATGAGCTGCCGCTCGTAAGCAGCCGTGGCGGTCTCGACGCGGTCCAACGCTTCGCGCACCTCCGTCGGCAGGTCGCTTTTGCGCCCCATATAGCGGATGCGCACCTGGTTCTCGTGGAAGGTCTTCTCCTCGCTGGTGAGGTAGGCCACCAAGAGGTGCATCAGCGTCTCGACCTCCTCCTTTGGCCGCTTCCAGTTCTCGACCGAGAAGGCGTAGAGCGTCAGGTAGCGAATGCCGGCATCGCGGCAGTAGCTCAGCACGCGGCGGACCGTTTCGGCTCCGGCGCGGTGACCCTCGGTCCGCGGCAACCCGCGCGCCTTGGCCCACCGGCCATTGCCATCCATAATAAAGGCGATATGCTCCATACGCTCCTCGCTACGCTCGGTAGCCGACAGCCGTTAGCGGACAGCTGACAGCGCTGGCGCTTGAGATGAACTACCCGTCTGAGTCGTGAAAAGCAAACACATCAGGCTATCAGTCAGTCCGTCGCGTGAGCGGCTGTCCGCTGTTGGCTGTCAGCTGTCAGCTAAATCCCCACGCGCAGGGTGGATTCGCGCGCGGGGCCAATCGAAAGGATGCCCAAGCGCCCGCCGGAGAGCTCGATGAGGCGCTCGACATAGGCCTTGGCCTTGAGCGGCAGCTGCCCCATCTCGGTGATGTGGGAGGTCTCCTCCATCCAGCCGGGCATCGTCTCGTAGATTGGCTTGCAGCGGGCCAACTCGGCCGCCGAAGCGGGCATATCCTCAATGCGCTTACCATCGAGCTCGTAGGCCACGCAGATCTTGATTTCGGGCAAGGTGTCCATCACATCGAGTTTGGTCAGCGCCCAGAAGTCCACGCCATTGACCATCTGCGCATAGCGCGCCACCACGGCATCGAACCAACCGCAACGCCGCGGACGCCCCGTCACGGCGCCAAACTCGTGGCCGCGCTCGGCGAGCTGCTTGCCCACCTCGCCAAAGTCCTCGGTCGGGAAGGGCCCCTCGCCCACGCGCGTGGTATAGGCCTTGATCACGCCCACCACCCGGTCAATCCGGCGCGGACTCAATCCCGAGCCGATGCACGCCCCGCCCGAGGTCGGGTTCGAGGAGGTCACGAAGGGGTAGGTGCCAAAGTCGATATCGAGCATCGTCCCTTGCGCGCCCTCCAGGAGGATGGACTTCCCGGCGCGGTCGGCCTGGTGGATGAGCGGAATGGTGTCGACGATGTAGGGCTTCAAGCGCTCGGCCGCCACGCGATAGGTCTCGACCATCTCGTCGGCATTCAGCGGCTCGGCCTTCAGGTAGGCCAGCTTCACATTCGTCTCGGCCACCTGCTCGCGGACCAAATCCAGGAACTCGGGCGTGAGCATATCGCCGCAACGCAACCCGGTGCGCGAGACCTTGGCCGCATAGGCCGGGCCAATCCCGCGCCCCGTGGTGCCAATCTTCTTGCCAACCGGGCGGGCCGCCTCGTCAGCCTTATCCAACGCGCGGTGGTAGAGCATCACCATCTGCGTGCGCGTGGAGATGAAGAGCCGCCCCTTGCACTCGATGCCCGTCTTGCGCAGCATCTCAATTTCATCAATCAAGTCCAGCGGATTCATCACCACGCCATTGCCAATCACGCACACCTTCCCCGCGTGCAAGATCCCCGACGGCACCAGGCGCAGAACCCGCTTCTCGCCCTCGGCAATCACCGTATGTCCGGCATTCGAGCCGCCCTGATAGCGAACAATCACATCCGCCTGCGCCGTCAGCACATCGATAATCTTCCCTTTACCCTCATCGCCCCACTGGGAGCCAATCAACACGGTATTCGGCATAATCGTATCCTTGAATGAACCTCTCTTGCGTCTAACGCAACGCAAACGTGGACAAAGCATAGCACACTCCGCTCCAAAGCGCAAAACCCCCGCCCGACCCAACCCCGCTCCTCCCAAACTGCTCCGTCTAATCCATCACCCCACATCCTTTTCCTTTTCCCTGACAAAATCCGGGATAAGGGTGCTTAAAGACATAAATAAATCCTCCTTTTTTGCTCCTTCTCTGGTTCATTCACTTCTAATTAATGCGACTTCACCAAAAACTGGC
>CAMGJH010000173.1 GCA_946056345.1 uncultured Lentisphaeraceae bacterium
CGTCGTCCCGCAAATGTAGGCGCCAATCACCTTCTGCTTAACCAGCACCTCCACTTGCTTGGGGATCAAATCCAAATTGACTCGCCCATCAGCGTAAAACGGCGTGTGCGGCGCAGCAATCAAACCTTCCAACTTCTTCATGCTCTGTCTCCTTTTATGACCTGAAGTCGTGGCCTGTATTATGGACCTTTTCGGCTGTCAGCGCAAGCCGAAAACGATAAACGGGAAACCTCGCTGCGCCATGCGCCGCTCGTGATAGGCGATGAGGCTGGCGCCCGCGTGAGGGGCCCTCCGGGCCGTGAGGGCTCGCTACGCTCGCGTGAATCATAAAAAACGCGCGGCCGCCAGGCCGCGCACCCTTAGTTGCTTACCGCTTCAAGCGTGGCGAGGTAGGCCTTGACCTGTTCAATGGCGGCCTTGGGGTGGGCCTTGAACTCGCAGCCGGCGGCGCGGAGGTGGCCGCCGCCGCCGAAGTGCTCGGCGATGGAGGCGGCGGAGTAGCCGGGGGTCTGGCCGCGCGTGCGGATGCTCAGCCGGGTGATGCCGGGCTTATCTTTGGTTTCGTAGAAGAAGAGGGAGATCTTGGCGGTGGGGATAGAGCGGGGGATGTCGATGGCATCCTCGATTTCGCTCTTGGGCACGCCAGCGCGGCGGAAGTCGCGGGCGGTCAGGCAGATGAGGGCCACCTTGCCGCGGAACCAGGTGCTCAGCGAATCGTAGGCCTTGCGCTTGAGGAGCATGGCCCCTTCGCTGGAATAGAGGTAGAGCCGGTCGTTGAGGTCCGAGGAGTCGAGACCGCAGGCGAGGAGTTCGGCGGCGGCCTTGAGGGTGCTCGGGCTGGTGCAGGAGTAGGCGAAGCGCCCGGTGTCGGTGACGAGCGAGACCCAGAGGGCCTCGGCCGTCTCGCGGTCGAATCGCCACTTGAGGCGCTTGGCAAAGCGGTAGACCAACTCGCCGGTGCTGCTGGCCGAGGGGACAACCCAGCGGGCAATGCCGAAGGAGCCGTTGGCCGTGGCGTGATGGTCGATATTGAGGATCGGGAGCTTGGCCACCGCGTCGCGCAGCGCCCCCTCGGGCAGACGCTCCAGGCCGCTGCAATCGAGCACCAGGGCGCAGTCGTAATCCTTGGCGCGGATGTTGGTGGGAGCGACGCACGCCGGGGCGTAGTCGAGCAAGAACTTGGTTGGCCCCATGCCGATGGGCGAGAGGGCGACGGTGGGCTCAAATCCCTGCGCCTTGAGCAGGCGCGCCATCGCCACCGAGGAGCCCACCGCGTCCCCATCCGGGCGCATATGCGCGGTCACGAGGATCTTTCGGAAGGGCGCGAGGGCCTCGGCCACCTTCTGAATCGAGCCGCGTGACCGCGGGACAACGAGCGTGCCGGCCATCGGTTAGGCGTTGGGCTCGTAGGCCGTGGGAATCTGGGCGAGCCAGGCGCGGGTGGCCTCGTCGAGCGGCTCGATGGCCTTGATGGTGGCGGCCGTGAGGCCGCGCTCGTCGGGCAGCTCCACCGTGGCACCGACGCGCTGGCCGATGAGGGCCATCGCCAGGCGCGAACGGCAGGAGATGATGTTGAGCGCTTCATCGCGGTCCAGCTCGCCAAGGATGGTGTAGACCAGCGTGCCGCGCGCGGTCTCGACGGTGACGCGGGTGCCCATCGCGGCGACCTCGGTGCCCACGCCGGAGAAGTCGGTTGGCTTGAGAAGCTTGAGGGTACGATCCATCTCATCCTGCTTGGAGAGGAGGACGCGCTGGTGATCCTTGGCGAACTGATATTCGGCGTTTTCGCGCAAGTCGCCGTAGCTGCGGGCGGTGGCGATGTCGCGGGTATTGGCCGGGATCTCCACATTGATGAGGTGGTCGTAGGCCAGCTTGAAAGCGGTGAGCGAGCGCTCGGAGGTGAGGTGCGGGTGCTCCTCGAGGGCCTTGGTGGCGCGGCGGAGCTTACCCAACTCGGGGTCGAAGCGCACCAGGCGGATGAGGATGTTGCGCTGCGAGGCGGTGTCCCACACCGTCGAAGCCTGAATGCGCTCGAACATCACCTCGCGCTGGAAGCTATTGAGCTCCTTGCAAACCTCCTCCAGCCACTTGGCGCTATCGAAGAAGCCCTGCAACGCATTGCGCATCCGCAGCTCCTCGCCAGTCCAGTGCTGCTCGATGATGTGGATCGACTGGGTAATCAAGTCGTTCATCTTGGGCAGCTGCCAGGCCTCGGCCTCGTTGCGGTTGCGCAGCGCCCAGACCACCACCGTCGGCAACGGCCGCGGCCGCTGGGTGAGCAGGGCGCGCAACGCCTCGCCCGTCTCGGCGTCGCCCGCGAGCGTCGAGAGCGTTGCCCCCAACGCCACGCTGCCGAAGGCATCCAGATGCTCCAGGATGACCGCCTTCGCCTCGGGCTTGGCCGCCAGAATAAAGGAGATCATCGCCGAGACGTCGCGCGCGGCCAGCCCCTTCACGGCCAGCAGCAGGTTATCCTCCTCGTCCTTCTCCAGGAGCGCCTCGGCCTGCTTGAGCTGCTCATCGCTCGTGGTCAGCTGCAACTTCTGCGCCAGGCAGACCACTTGCGCATAACGCGGGAAGTCCGCCTTCTCCGCGCCCTTAATCGCAAAGTCCAAGCGGTTCTTCACCACCGCGATATAGCTATCGGGAATCGCATCCTTCTTCGCGGCCAACAGCCCCAGGATGCCCTCGTAAATCGCCTTCAAGTCGCGCTCCTTGGCGAAACGCTTGAGCCACTTGTCGCCGAAGTCCTCGTCGGCCTCCAACAGGCGAATCGGCTCGGCCCGCTTGGTGGGGATCTCCACCGGGTGCTCCTTATCGGCCTTCAGCCCCCGGCGCGCGGCCTCCCAGAAGCCCTTCCACGCCTTCTCGCTCACCAACCCGCACGCCGCCAGCCGCTCGGCTAGACGCTGCACCGTCAGCGGACCGTAGCTCTCGAGCGCCAAGCGCACCAACGCGGCCGGATGCTTCTTGCACAGTTCCTCAATCTCCGCACGGTTCTCAGCCAGGCGCTTCATCAAGTGCCCCTCGCTCGCCACCGCGAGATTTTGCCCGGCCACCGCCAGGCTCATCGCATGCCCCTTCTTCCCCTCAAAGTCGATAATCACCTTGCCATAGAAGGTGTCAATCGCCTGCACCTGGCCAAAGCCCCACGACTGGCTGTTGACATACACCCCCGGCTTCAACGCCAACAGCACCCCCAACCGCTTGACAATCGCCGAAGCAATCGCCGTGTTCAAGCCAATCGAGTCAATCAGCAACTTCTCGTCGGCATTCGCCGGCGCGCGGCTGACCACCTCGCGCAACTGCGCCAAGGTCACCTCCGGCATCTGCGCGCCGTGGGCCGCATAGAACGCCACGCACGCCACCGCGCCGCGCAAATCCTTTCCCTTTACCGCCGCCTCGGTCAACATCGCGAACCCCTTCGTCGCACCCTTCGCGTCCACCGGCAGGAACTCGCCCACCAACGCCAAGCCGCGCGCCACATCAACCGGCGTGCTTTCCATCAGGTCCTGCATCTGCATTCCGAAAGAGACTTTGTCCATAGCCTATCCTTACTGTTCTAAAACCGCTTCAGGCCTTGCCCCCAGCGCCCCAAAACCAAAATTGTCAAGAGACCTCGGGTGGCAATTCCGTGGTAAGATACCAAAGCCCTTCCCAAACTGCAAGCCCCCCACCTTGCATCCGCCCCGGGTTGGCCTCGAGGTAGGCCCGGGTTCAATTTGAGCCCGGGGCGG
>CAMGJH010000174.1 GCA_946056345.1 uncultured Lentisphaeraceae bacterium
CAGGGTAAGCCGGCCGGGCGCTACACGATGCGCCACGTGCTGGGTTTTGCCGAGTAGCGCCCACACAGGGGTTATGGCTCGGGCCGTCATCGCGCTGGGCAGCAATCTGGGCCATCGTGCCGAGCAGCTGAAGGACGCGTTGGCGGCCTTGGCGTCTCTGCGCGAGACGCGGTTGGTGGCCCACTCGCCCCTTATCGAAACCGAGCCGATGGACGTGCCGGAGGCCTTCCGCGCGTTGCGCTTTCTCAATGGCGCGGCGCTCATCGAGACGGCGCTCGGCCCCAAGGCGTTGCTGGACGAATTGAACCGACTGGAGGCCGCCGCCGGGCGCGTGCGGAGCGTGCGCAACGGGCCGCGTCCGCTGGATTTGGACATCATTCTCTACGAGGGCGTCCGCTGCCAGAGCGCGCGGTTGACCCTGCCCCATCCACGCGCCCATCTGCGGCCCTTCGTGTTGGAACCGCTGGCGGCGCTTGGCATTAGCCGGGAGGATGTGCTGGCCAATCGACTGCCCTCCCCCACCCCCTAAGGTGCCGAGCCGGCTATGCGCGTGGCCATCTGCTTTCCCCCATTGCTGTGCGAGAAGGGCGTGCCGCTCCTCTCCCAGAACCGGCAATTCCAGTGGTTCCGCCACCCAGCCTTCATCTACCCGGTGGTGCCCGCCAGTGCCGCCACGCTCCTCCAAAGCCGCGGGCACGAGGTGCTGTGGCTCGATGGCATTGCGCGGGGAATGAGCCCGGAGGCCTTTCTCAGCGCGCTCTGCGCCTGGCAGCCCGAAGCCCTCTTCCTGGAAACCAAGACGCCGGTCGTCCAGCGCCACTGGGCGTGGATCCGCGAACTCAAGGCGCGGCTGCCGCACTGCCGCGTGGCTATCGGCGGAGACCACGTCACGGCCCTGCCCGAGGAAACGCGCGCCAACGCCCCCGTCGATGCCGTGCTGATGGGTGGCGACTACGACTTCGCCCTCCTCGCCTGGCTCGAAGGCTCGCCCCAGCGCCACGACCTGGCCGAGCTTCCGCGTATCGACCGCACCCTCACCCATTGGCGCGACTACGCCTTCCGCAACGGCAACTTCCTGCGCACCCCCGGCGCCTATATGATGGCCGGGCGAGACTGTTGGCACGCCCGCTGCACCTTCTGCTCCTGGACCACGCTCTATCCCCACTTCCGCGTCCGCCCCGTTGAGGCCGTGCTCGACGAAGTCGGCCACCTCATCGCCCTGGGCGCGCGCGAAATTATGGACGATACCGGCTCCTTCCCCATCGGCCCCTGGCTCCACGCCTTCTGCGAGGGGATGATTGCGCGCGGCTACCACCGCCGCGTTCGCCTCAACTGCAATCTGCGCTTTGGGGCGCTCTCGGCCGAGGAATACCGCCTGATGCGCCGCGCCGGCTTCCGCCTCGTCCTCTTCGGCGTGGAGTCCGCCAACCAAGCCACCCTCGATCGGCTCAACAAGCAACTGCGGATCGAACAGGTCCTTGCCGGCGCGCACGATGCCTCCGCCGCCGGGCTCGAGGTGCACATCACCCTGATGTTTGGCTATCCCTGGGAGAGCCTGGCGGACGCTCGCCGTACGGCTGAGTTCGGGCGCGAACTCCTCCGCCGCGGGGATGCCGCCACCCTGCAAGCCACCTGGCTGGTCCCCTATCCCGGCACCCCCCTCTTCCGTGAACTCGAGGCCGCGGACGAGCTGCTCTCGCACAACTGGGCCGATTACGATATGCGCGCGCCGGTGATGCGCTCGCCCCTAAGCGCAAACGAAATCCGCGCCCTTGTCTCCGAGACCTATCGCGGCTTCCTCCAGCCGCGCGTCCTCCTCCGCCACGGTCTGCGCGCCCTCACGCACCCAGCCTACGCCGCCAAAGCCATCCGCTCCCTCGCCGGCCACCTCGCCGACTACCGCTAACCGCCGTTATCGGCATGCGAGATGTGTTATACGGCGGTCTTTACTATTCAATATCTGCGCGCGATGCGCTATGCCGTGGCCAATGCCCTCTTTCAAGAAAAGGCGTGCTTCTTCCGCAATGCTCTGCTCCGGGCAAACTACGCGAACGCGCAGCGAGGCATCGACCGGACCTTGAAGCCGTTGGAGGACTTCTTGAAGGAGCTCCTTCTCGGCGCGCAGTTGGAACTCAAAAGCCGCGCTTTGCGCATTGAGTAGGACCCCATCGGCTGCCGAGCGGCAGATTACACTTAGGAGACGCGCGGGAGGCTTGCTGTTTTGCGCAGGGGTGTGTTATACTGCGCCTATCGATTGCAACCTTACACAAAGGAAAGTGATATGGACAAGAAGACGTTGCGTGATGTGGATCTCAAGGGCAAGCGCGTGGTGATGCGCGTGGATTTCAATGTGCCGATGAAGGACGGCGTGATCAAGGACGACACGCGCATCCAGGGCGCCCTGGGGTCGATTAAGTATGTGCTCGACAATGGCGGGTCGCTGGTGCTGATGAGCCACCTGGGCCGCCCGAAGGGCAAAGGCTATGAGCCGGAGTTCTCCCTCAAGCCGGTGGCTGAGTATCTGGGCAAGTGCCTGGGCAAGCCGGTTACCTTCGTGCCCGACTGCCTGAAGGCCGATGCCGAGGCCGCCGCCCTCAAGCCCGGCGAAGTGATTATGCTCGAGAACACCCGTTTCTATAAGGAAGAGACGGCCAAGGTCAAGAAGACCGATGATATGACCGACGAGCAGCTCAAGGCCGCCAAGGCCGAGCTCAAGGCCAAGTGCGAAGAGATGGCCAAGAAGCTCGCCTCCTACGGCGACATCTATTGCAACGACGCTTTTGGTGCCGCTCACCGCGCCCACGCCTCCACGGCCGTCATCGCCAAGTACGCCCCGGTCGCCGTCTCTGGCTTCCTGCTGGAGAAGGAGATCCAGTATCTCGGCTCTGCGGTCGAGAACCCAGTCCGCCCGTTCGTGGCCATCCTCGGCGGCGCGAAGGTCTCCGACAAGCTCGCGGTGGTGAAGAACCTCCTCTCGAAGGTCGACACCCTCATCATCGGCGGCGGCATGGCCTATACCTTCCTCAAGTCCCAGGGCAAGAAGATCGGCAACTCCCTCTGCGAGGATGATCAGCTCGGTTACGCCACCGAGATGCTCGCCCTGGCCAAGGAGAAAGGCGTCAAGTTCCTCCTCCCGGTGGACAACATCGTGGCCGACAAGTTCGACCCCGAGGCCAACACCCAGGTCCTCTCCGGCGACATTCCAGACGGCTGGATGGGCCTGGACATCGGCCCCGAGTCGGTCAAGCTCTTCGCCGACGCGCTCAAGGATGCCAAGACGGTCGTTTGGAACGGCCCGATGGGCTGCTTCGAGATGCCCGCCTTCTCCAAGGGCACCTTCGGCGTCTGCGAGGCGGTCGCTCAGGTCAAGGCTAACGGCGGCATCTCCATCATCGGCGGCGGCGACTCGGTCAGCGCAGTCAAGAAGTCCGGCCAGGCTGACAAGATGAGCCACATCTCCACCGGCGGCGGCGCCTCCCTCGAATACCTCGAAGGCAAGGTCCTCCCCGGCGTGGCCGCGCTCTCGGATAAGTAAGGCGCTGGCGCGAGCCTCTAAACGCGAAGCGGCGGGAACTCCCGCCGCTTCGTTTTTAGAGGGCCTGCTGCGCGGGCGTGAGGTGCTGGCCATTACCCGCGCGAGGGTGCCCCTCCGGGCCGCGAGGAGGCCGCCGGGGACGGCGACCGTCAATACAAACGCACAGCGAAGTGCTTTGCCCACGCGAGCGTAGCG
>CAMGJH010000175.1 GCA_946056345.1 uncultured Lentisphaeraceae bacterium
CGCCGGCACATCCAGCTGCGCCGGGGTGAAGTTCCATAAGGCCTTGATGCCGGCGGTCACCATCATCTCGGCCACGCGCTGAGCGCGGTCGGCCGGCACCGTCAAAATCCCCAAGGTCGCCCCCAGGCGCACCACCGTCTCGGTCAAGGTGCTCACCGGGAAGACCGGCGTGCCCGAGAGGATGATGTTGCAGCGCTCGGGCGCGGCATCGAAGCCGGCCACGATCGAGAGCCCCTGCCGCCGGAAGCCCGGATAACCCAGGAGCGCCGAGCCCAGCTTGCCCACCCCGGCCAGAACCGCGGTCATCTCCGCATCGGCCCCGGTCAGGCGCTCAATCTCCACCACCAGCTGCGCGATGGGGAAGCCCAAGCGCGGCGTACCGCGCACGCCCGTCTTGGCCAAATCCTTGCGCACCACGATGGGGTCGAGGTTCAAGGCCTCGGCCAGGGCCGCGCCCGAGGCGTAGACATTCCCGCCCTGCTCCATCTCGCGCAGCAAACGCAGATAGAGCGGCAGACGCTTGAGCACCTGGGTCCCCAGCCTCACGCTTCGCTCGCCTCCGCTTCTTCGGCCTCGGCCGCCGGCTCAAAGACCTCATAGCCCAGCAGACGGCAATCGAGCGCGCCATTCTTGAAGGGCAGGATGGTCGAAGTCTTGAGGCCAATCTTCAGCGAGAGCGGCTTGGAGGAGGTGATCACCCACGCCCGCCAACCGGCCGGCACCTGCGTGCGCAGCCACTGGCCAATGCCCTCATAGAGCGGCACCAGGCTCTCTTCATCCTCCAAACGCTCGCCGTAGGGCGGGTTCATAAAGACGACCCCAGGGCCCTTGGGGAGCGAGGTATCGGTGAAGTCGTCCACGAAAAACTTGATGTTGCTCCCCACCCCGGCGGCCTCGGCATTCGCTTCGGCAATCTCCACGGCCTTCTCTTCCCAATCCACGCCCACGATGGTCGGCAGATTGGGGTCCGTGGCCGGCACCTCCGCCGCCCGGGCCTGGGCCACCATCTCGCGCCAAATCGCCTGAGGCGTGGCACCGAAGCGCTTGCGGACGCTCTCGCCGGCCTTTTCGCCGGGGATGATATGCGTCCAGCCGAGCAGATGCATAAAGGCGAAGTCGGCGCGCAGGGTACCCGGCAGGATGTTGCGGGCCATCATCGCCGCCTCTATCGCCGGCGTGCCCGACCCGCTGAAGGGCACCACAAAGGGCTCGCGCTTGTCCCACCCGGTGGCCATCACACAGGCGGCGGCCAGGGCCTCCTGCATCGGCGCCACCCAGCCCTCCTTGCGATAACCTCGGCGCGAGAGGGAGTTGCCGGTGGTATCGATGTAAATCTTCGCGTGCGTGCCTTCCCAGTAGACGAAGACGGCCGCGCCGGGGGTCCCGCCCGTCAGCCGCGCGCCAAAGGTCCGCTCAAAGCGCCGCTTGAGCACCATCAGGTCGAGCTTCGGCAGATAGAAGGAGCCGGACATCAGGTCGTAGCCGTCAATCTCGATGAGCAGCTCGGCGCGCTCCTGCTCCTCGCTCAGGGTGTTGAGCCAATCTTCCAAGGCCGCGCGCACCACGCGCATCGCGCTGCGCAGGGGCGTCTTCTTCTCAAAGAGCGTCTCGCCCTCGGCCACCACGCGCACCGGCACGCTATCGCCCACATTCGGCCGCCGCCCGCACTTCTCGCGCAGCCGGTCGACGATGGCATCCTTGACCTTCAGGGTGGTCATCCGCGTATCGTTGACGGTGGCCACATCGTGCGTGGCGTTATTGACAAAGAACGATTCGTCCACCGAGAGCACCTGCTCCCAGGGCGCGTAGTAAGCCAGGCGATAGAGGTCGTCGAGCGTCCGGCAGCGCACCTCCTGCACAAAGGGCCAGAGGACGCGCTGGGCCGTGCGCAGCGAGAGATTCAGGCGCAGGATGTCGCGGCAGGCATTCTTCGCGCGAATGCCGACCATCGTCTCGTTATTGCCGAGGATCTCGTAGCCCAGTTCCGTCAGCTCCTGCTTCAGGTAGGGCACGATTCCCTTGCCGCAGGTAATCGCCAGCGTGGTGGGGTCTCTCCACAGATTCCGCATACTGCCTCCCTTAGGCCATCGCCTCGGCCAGCGCCTTGCCGAAGGCCGAGCACTTCACCTCCGTGGCCCCCTCCATCAAGCGCGCAAAGTCGTAGGTGACCACCTTGGCGGCAATGACCTTGTCCATCGCCTCGAGGATCTTGTCGGCGGCCTCGGTCCAGCCCATATAGCGCAGCATCATCTCGCCCGAGAGGATGAGCGAGCCGGGATTGACCTTGTCGAGCCCGGCATACTTCGGCGCCGTGCCGTGGGTCGCCTCGAAGACCGCCACGCCGGTCTGGTAGTTGATGTTCGCGCCAGGGGCAATGCCAATGCCGCCCACGCACGCGGCCAGCGCGTCGGAGACGTAGTCGCCATTCAAATTGAGCGTGGCCACCACGTCATACTCCGCCGGGCGCGTCAAAATCTGCTGCAAGAAGGCATCGCAGATGCAGTCCTTGACCACAATCTCGCGGCCGGTCTTCGGGTTCTTGAAGCTGCACCAGGGACCCTCGCCAATCACCTGCGCACCGAACTCGCGCTTGGCCAGCGCGTAGCCCCAGTCGCGGAAGGCCCCCTCCGTGAACTTCTGGATGTTGCCCTTGTGCACCAGCGTGACGGACTTGCGGTCATTGGCCACCGCATACTCCAACGCCGCGCGAATGAGCCGCTCGCTCCCCTCCAGCGACACCGGCTTGATGCCAATCGAAGAACTCTCCGGGAAGCGGATCTTCTTGACCCCCATCTCGCGCGTCAGGAAGTCGATCACCTTCTGCGCCTCGGCCGTGCCATTCATCCACTCGATGCCCGCGTAGATATCCTCGGTATTCTCGCGGAAGATGACCATATCGGTCAGCTCCGGATGGAGCACCGGCGAGGGCACCCCCTTGAACCAGCGCACCGGGCGCAAGCACACATAGAGATCCAGCGCCTGGCGCATCGCCACATTAATCGAGCGAATGCCCCCGCCGATAGGCGTCGTCAGCGGCCCCTTGATCGAAACCAGGCACTCCCGGCACGCCTCCAACGTCTCCTCCGGCAGCCAGGTATTCGGACCGTAGACCGCATTCGCCTTCTCCCCCGCGTAGACCTCCATCCACGCAATCTTGCGCTTCTCTCCATACGCCGCCTTCACAGCTGCGTTCCACACCACCATCGCCGCCGCCGTAATATCCGGCCCGGTCCCGTCGCCCTCCACAAAGGGAATAATCGGGCAATCCGGCACCCGCAGCTTCCCATCTGCGCCCATCACAATCTTTTCGCCAAACGCCGGAACCGATACCTTCTGATACGCCATTGCAACTGCCTCCAATACGAAAGAACAAAAACGGCCAAAGTATACCATCCTCTCCCCATTCCGTCAAAAAGCGCGCCGCGAGCGCGTAAACCGTGCGCCTCCGCTGCTAAATGTATATAGGTACGCGCGCACGCGCGAGAGCCCCAGGCCCGAGGCCAACCCGGGGCGGATGGCTACGCAGGATTTAACCACAAAGAACACAAGTCCGAAGGAGCTATGTCAAAAAGAGCACAAAGAAGCACACAGCGCTGCGCAGGGGGAAAAGGCTGAAAGGCACCGCTAAGGGTTTTGCAGTGGCCCGGGGCTACGCAGGAGGAAACCACAAAGAACACAAAGAGCACAAAGAAGCACACAGGGCTGCGCAGGG
>CAMGJH010000176.1 GCA_946056345.1 uncultured Lentisphaeraceae bacterium
CCCCGGCGACCTGACCTTCGAGACGGTTCAGCCACACGTGGATGGCATCGTGACGGTCTCGGAGGACGAGATTGCCGCGGCCATTCTCTTCTTGATTGAGCAGCGCAAGCTGGTCTGCGAAGGGGCTGGCGCGGTCTCGGTGGCCGCGATGATCTACGACAAGGTGCCCGAGCTGAAGGGGAAGAAGGTCTGCTGTCTGCTCTCGGGCGGCAATATCGACGTGAACATCCTCAGCCGCGTGATCTATCGCGGTCTGCTGGCGAGCGGACGGCGGGCGGAGATCCGCTTGACGTTGCCGGACAAGCCCGGGCAGCTGGCGAAGGTCTCGGAGATTGTCTCGCAGTGCGGCGGAAATGTGGTTGGCGTGAGTTACGGTCCCTCGGGGGTCGATACGGCGCTCGCTTCCTGCGTGCTCAATTTGCAGCTCGAGACGCGCAACTTCGAGCAAATAGGGCAGATCCACGGTGCCCTGGAGGCGCACGGCTACGTCCTCTTGCGGTAAAGGTCCGGCCACGATGCTCGAGTTCCTGGAAGCCTCCTTCCAATATGCGCCCGGACGCGGCATCGTCGGGGCGAACCTCAAGGTCGCGCCCGGCGAGGTGTTGGGCGTGGTGGGAGGCAATGGCGCCGGGAAGTCGACCCTCTTGGGGCTGGCGGCGGCGGCGATGGTGCCGCAGTCGGGCGAAGTGCGCCTGTCGCTGACCGATTTAGCCGGGCGCACGCGGCGCTTCCGGACGGATGCCGGGCTGGCTTATCGGCGGCGCGTGGGCTATTTGACCGAGCTCGCGCCCGTCTATGAGGATCTCACGGTCGTGCGCTATTTGCGCTTTCGGGCTAAGGTGCGCGGGGAGCGTTTTTTGCGAATTCGCCGGCGGGTGAACGAGGCGCTGGAGCGGTGCGGCCTGGTGGCCCTGCGGCGTGAGCGGATTGGGCGGCTCTCGCTGGGGTTGCGGCGGCGCGTGGCGCTGGCCGAGGCATTGCTGACGGTGCCGCCGGTCTTGGTTTTGGACGACCCCTTTGCGGGGATTGATGCGGGGCAGCGTGCGGCCTTTTCCGGGATGATTCGGGAGGTCTCCGCGCGGAGCCATGTGCTCATTAGCGGGCACGACCCGCAGTTGCTCTCGGCGTGCTGTACGGGCTTTTGCGTGGTGCGCCAGGGGAAGGTGCTCCCCGGGCGTTTGACGGCCCAGGAGGCGATGGCGGTGCTCAATCCGCCGCCGACCAAGCAGGCGCAGGAGGCGTGATGGCACTAGGCATCATCATTCGCCGGGAGTTCTTTCAGCTGGCGCACTCGGTGCACGGGCTCGGGCCCTTGATTCTGGCGTTGGCGGGCTCGGGGGCGCTCTTGGTGTGGTTTTTGCAGCGGGCGGAGGGGACGATGGAGACGTTGCCGGCGCTCTGGGGGCTCTCGGCGGCGATAGGCTTGCCCTTCTTGGCTGCGGTGGCAGCCTCGCGCGGCTTTACGCAGGATCGCGAGGGGGGAATGCTGCGGCTGATGTTCGCTACGCCCGTGCGTTCACGCGGCTGGGTGTGGGGAAAGGTGTGGGCGGCCTGGGGGCTATGTATGGTCTATCTAGGCGGCCTTTCCGTGGCGTGTTGGGTGCTCTTGCGGTGGCTCTTGCCGGAGACGGCGCAGGTGCCGTGGACGTGGCTGGGCTTTCTCTTCGCCGGCGGGGCGTTGGCCGTGCAGGCGCTCTTTTGGAGCGCGTTGGGGACGCTGGTTTCGCTCTTTTCGCGGAGTTCGGCCTCCACCTTTCTACTCTCGCTGCTGGCGTGCGCCTTGGTGCCGCCGGCGATGTGCCGGGCGGGGATGCTCTTGACACCGGGCGCGGCAGTGCAGTGGCCGTGGTTCCCCTTCCAGGCGATGGTCTACGATTGCGCCGGGGGCGTGCTGGATGTGCGCCTGTTGGTGGGGTGCCTGACGATGACCGCGGTCTTTGTCTACGCCGCCGGACTCGTTTTCGACGCCCTGCGGCTCTGCGCTACGGAGCGGTGAGGGGCGGATGGACGCGGTTCGCACAGGGCTTTTGCACGCCTTCGCCACCGGTCGCCCGGCGCAGGCCTATCTGATTGTGGGGCCGGTGCGGACGGTGGGGAGCGAGCTCGCCGAGTGGATTGGGCGGCAGTTGATTGGCGATGAGCCGACCATTGGCGAGCACGCCCACCCGGATATGCCCTGGTTCAAGCCCGAGAAGAAGAGCCGCATCATCAGCGTGGAGATGATGCGCGAGCAGATTTTGCCGTTGGCCCAGCAATCGGCCCTCTGCGGCGGGTGGAAGGTGCCGGTTATCGTCTCGGCGGACCGCTTGAAGGCCGAGGCGGCCAATGCCTTCCTCAAGACCTTGGAGGAGCCTCCGCCCAAGACCCTCTTCCTCCTGCTGGCTGACGCGATGACCGACCTGCTGCCGACGATTGTCTCCCGTTGCCAGGTGTTGCACCTGGAGGGGCGGCGGCGGTTGGATGACCCGTGGCGCGGGCAGTTGCTGGGGCTGCTCGCGGGGATTACCTCCAAGAGCGTCCTGCAAGATACGGCGCGGGCCGACGCGCTTTGCGCCATCCTCGACGAGATGAACAAGACCGCCGAGAAGCAGGTGCGCGAAGAGGCGAAAGAGAATAGCGCCGTGCTCGAGGATAAGGAGGTCCTCGACGCGCTGGTCGGCGCGCGGGCCAAGGCCTGGCGCTCGGACCTGCTCTTGACGCTCGAACAGTGGATGGGCGACTTGGTCCGCCTGGCCGCCTCCGCCGGTTCGCCCGAGCCGCCCAGGCTCTCCTTCCCCACCTACGCCGAGGCGCTCGCCGCCCGGGCCAAGGTCTATCCCCTGGCCAAGCTGCTCGAGAACCTGACGATGCTCGAACAGCTCTCCATCCAACTGGAGCGCAACATCGCCCCGGCGCAGATCCTCCCTTACTGGCTTGACCGCTTCTTCCTCTGACGAAAGGAATTGTGATGAGACTCTTGCTGCTCAATGGTCCGAACCTGCGCTTGCTCGGCACGCGCGAGCCGGAGATTTACGGACGCTTCACCCTGGCCGATGCCGAGGCGCTGGCGCGCGAGACGGCTCGCCGTCTGGGGGCGGAGCTGGATGCCTTCCAGAGCGATGTGGAGGGCGAATTGGTCTCGAAGATCGGCGCGGCCCGGGGCGTTTACGATGGCCTGATTATCAATCCGGCGGCCTACACGCACACCTCCGTGGCGCTGCGCGATGCGATTGCCGCGAGCGAGTTGCCAGCCGTCGAGCTCCACATCTCCAACACGCACCGGCGCGAAGCCTTCCGCCAGGTGTCGTACACCGCGCCGGTGTGCGTGGCGCAGTTGATGGGCTTTGGGCTGCAGGGTTATGCGTTGGCCGTGGAGGGGCTGATCGCCCACCTTCAGGCGAAGCAGTAAGCGGAGGAACGTTGATGACAGAGACGATTGGTTATGCGTTGGTGGCGCTGGCGGCCTTGGTGCCGGCCTACCTGCTCGGGGCTGTGCCCTTTGGCTTGATTATCGCCAAGAGCCGTGGGGTGGACCTGCGCAACAGCGGGAGCAAGAACATCGGTGCCACGAATGTCTTTCGTTGCGTGGGCGCCAAGTGGGGCATTCTCGCCTTCTTGCTTGATATGCTCAAGGGCTTCGCCGGGGTCTACTGCGCGCTCTTGCCGCTGACGTGGGGCGCGGAGATTCCGGCCGACCGCCTCTTGCTGCTGCGCGTCTTGT
>CAMGJH010000177.1 GCA_946056345.1 uncultured Lentisphaeraceae bacterium
CCACCGTCCCCGAAGCCCCCTCCCGCCGCAAGGGTGCCCGCCTCGCCCCCGAGCCCGAAGGCCCTCGCACCGCCGAGATCATCGAGCGCGAAATGTTCCAGGCCGCCCAGGCCCTCGAGTTCGAGCGCGCCGCCCTGTTGCGCGACGAACTGCGCGCCCTGCAGAAGCGCCAGGCGTAAAGCCCGCCGCGCGCCTGCCGCGCTTGTGCTATACTGCGGGCATTTGCGTTCCCTAGAGAAGGAGTTTGGCGATGGCCGTTGAGATTACCAAGGAAGAAGTATTCGCGTTTCACGAGGGCGGAAAGGTGCGCGTGGCGCTCTCCAAGCCGCTGGCAACCCAAAAGGATCTGTGCTTGGCCTATACGCCCGGCGTGGCCCAGGCGGTCAAGGAAATCGCCGCCAAGCCCGAGACCGCCTTCTCGCTGACGAGCAAGCGCAACCTCGTGGCCGTGGTCTCCGATGGCACGGCCATCCTCGGTCTGGGCGACCTCGGTGCCCTCGCCTCCATCCCGGTGATGGAGGGCAAGGCCGCGCTCTTCAAGACCTTCGCCAACGTCGACGCCTGGCCCGTGCCCCTCGCGCACTGCCGCCAGGGTGGGGCCGACACCGGCAAGACCGACCCCCAGCGCGTCATCGAGGCCGTCCGCGCCCTCGCCCCGATGTATGGCGGCATCAACCTCGAGGACATCGCCGCCCCCGCCTGCTTCGAGATTGAGCGCGTCCTCGATGCCGAGCTCGACATCCCCGTCTTCCACGACGACCAGTGGGGCACCGCGGTCATCACCGTCGCCGGCCTCATCAACTACGCCCACATTGCCGGCCTGGCGCTCAAGGACGTCAAGGTGGTGATGAATGGCGCCGGGGCCGCCGGCATTCGTATTGCCGATATGTGCAAGGCCGCCGGCGTGCAGGATCTGACGATGTGCGACTCCAAGGGCATCATTCGCGCCGACCGAACCGACCTCACCGACCACAAGCGCCGCCACGCCGTCACCACCGACAAGCGCACCTTGAAGGAGGCCCTCGTCGGCGCGAACGTCTTCATCGGCGTCTCGGCCGCGCACGTGCTCACCGGCGAGGACATCAAGCAGATGGCCGACTTCCCCGCCATCTTCGCAATGGCCAACCCCGACCCCGAGATTGAGCCCAGCGAAGTCGCCGCTGCGATGGCCGGCAAGCCCTACGTGATGGCCACCGGCCGCTCGGACTACCCCAACCAGATCAATAACGTCCTCGGCTTCCCCTTCCTCTTCCGCGGCGCCCTCGATGTCCACGCCCGCACCATCAACACCGAGATGAAGGTGGCCGCCTCCACCGCCCTGGCGATGCTCGCCCGCGAGCCGGTCCCCGCCGACGTCCAGGCCCTCTACCCCGGCGAAAAGCTCGTCTTCGGCCCGCAGTACATCATCCCCAAGGCCTTTGACCGCCGCCTCTACGAAGTGGTCTCCTACGCCGTGGCCGAAGCCGCCGTCGCCTCCGGCGCCGCCCCGGCCGATACCGACCTCGCCGCCGTGAAGGCGAAGCTGCAAGCCGGGATCGCCCGCTAACGCGGTTGTTTCGGCGATGGCCGAAGCTCGCCCCCCCTCTTCCGTCCAGCGGAGCAAAGCGCAAGCGTTGCTCGCGCTGGTGCTTACCTTCGGCAAGTTCGGGGGCATTACCTTCGGCGGGGGCTACGCGATTATTGCGCTGCTCGAGGAGGAACTCGTCCGGCGGCGGGGATGGTTGAGCGAAGAGGAGCTGCTGAACATCATCACCGTGGGCGAGAGCACGCCCGGGGCCATCGCCGTCAATACCGCCACCTTCGTCGGCTACCGTCTGGCCGGCGTGCCGGGGGGCATTCTGGCGACGGCGGCGCTCGTCTTCCCGGCGTGGCTCGTCATCGTGCTGCTCTCGGGGTGCTACCTGGTGCTGCGCGAGAATGTGTGGGTGGCCTCGGCGCTGGCGGGGATCCGCGTGGCGGCGGTGGTGCTCATCGTGCGCGCCTTCTTCCGGATGGCCAAGGGCATCAAACGCACGCGCCTGAACGGCTTCTGCCTGGCGCTCGCCTTTGCGTTGGTGGCCTTTGCGGGGATGAACGCCGTCTGGGCCGTTGTCGGTAGTCTCCTCTTCGGCGTGGCCTGGTATGGCCTGCGCCCCCGCTTCGCGGACGCGAAGCGGAGCGGACAGCCGCCAGCCGACAGCTGACAGCACGCTTACGCGACGGAGCAACCGATGCCTCACGACGAACATCCTCTAACGGCTCAGACGGCCTCTCCACATCGAGCGCCAGCGCTGTCCGCTGACCGCTGTCGGCTGTCGGCTATCTGCGGAGCCCACCGATGATCTACCTCCTCCTCTTCTGGACCTTCGTCAAGGTGGGGCTCTTCACCATCGGCGGCGGCTACGCGATGATCCCGCTCATCCAGCAGGAGGTCATCGAGCGCCACGCCTGGATGACGGCCGACCAATTCACCGAGTTCGTGGGCATCGCCGAGAGCACCCCCGGCCCCTTCGCCATCAACATCGCCACCTTCACCGGCGTGCACGTGGCCCAAGATGCCGGCGGCAGCGGCCTCCTCGGCAGCCTCTGCACCACCGGCGGAGTCGTCCTCCCCTCGGTTGTCATCATCCTCCTCATCGCCGGGCTCTTCCACTACGCGATGCGCCACTGGGCCGCCCGCGCCGCGCTCCAAGGCACCAAGCCCGTTGTCGTCGGCCTCATCGGCGCGGCCGGCTACACCCTCCTGCGCCACACCCTCCTGGAAGGCGGCTTCAAGCCCCTCTCCACCGCGCTGGCCGCCGGACTCCTCGCCCTCTCCTTCCTCACCAAACTCGGCGCGGTCTGGCTCATCCTCCTGGGCGCGGCCCTCGGCGTGCTCTGCTTTGGCGTGCTAGGCCTGCAACCGTGATCGCCGCCCGCCGCCTCCTCCGCGCGCGTTGTCACGCCCGCCGCCTCCTGGAAGCCGCGCTCGACCTCCTCTTCCCGCGCGACTGCGCCCTCTGCGGCGGCCCCCTCCCCACTGGCCACCTCTGCCCCGACTGCCGCCGCGCCCTGCGCGAAGCCCCCACCCATCCGCGCTGCCCCCGCTGCGGCGAAGAGTTCCCCGGCCTCGACGCCGACCCCGCCGCCCCCTGCGCCGCCTGCCGAGCGCACCCGCCCGCCTACCACCGCGCCCTCATCGCCCTGCGCTACGACGACCACGCCCGCGCCCTCATCCACACCTTCAAGTACCACCGCGGCATCCACCTCGCCCCCGACCTCGCCCGACTCCTCCGCGCCACCCTCCGCCGCGAGGTCCCCGATCTAACCTTCTCCGCCCTCGTCCCCGTCCCCATCACCCGCGCCAAACTCCGCGCCCGAGGCTACAACCAAGCCGACCTCCTTGCCCGCACCCTCGCCCGCCGCCTCGGCCTCCCCTGCCTCCGCCGCCTCCTCGTCCGCCACGACACCGGCATCTTCTCCCAAACCCGCCTCCACCGCGCCGAACGCCTCGCCAACGCCCGCGAAGCCTACGCCCTCGCCCCCCGCGCCCCCAGCCTCACCGGACTCCGCCTCCTCCCCGTCGCCGACGTCATGACCACCGGCGCCACCGCCCAAGCCTGCGCCGAAGCCCTCGCCTCCGCCGGTGCCGAAGTCTACCTCCTCGCCCTCGCCCGCCCCCTCCGCTGAGCCAGCTGTTAGCAACTAGCCGCTAGCCGTTAGCCCGCCC
>CAMGJH010000178.1 GCA_946056345.1 uncultured Lentisphaeraceae bacterium
TTCAATGCCACAAAGGCGACGGGGTGGAATGGGAGCACGGTGGCGCTGGGGACGGGGGCGTCGGCCATTCGCTTCCGCAATGGGTATGGCTTGGGGGCGAGCACGGCGACGGGGTGGACGTTGAGCTTCCAGGCGCAGGCGCATGGCGCGCCCGGCGATCCGGGGTTGGGGCCGATTGGGATGACCTTGGGCAAGGTGGGGGAGGGGGACAACCTCTCGCTCCACCTGAATGTGAATATCGCCAATAGCCAGGGCTATGCCTTGGCGGTGAAGCGCGCGAATACCACCGACATTGCTGCCGACCAGGCGGTTATTACGGTGACGGCGGGCACGAATATGGCCCCCTTCTCGGCGAATGCGTGGCACCACTACGCGGTGCGCTGCGTGCCGGACGCGGGGGGCGGTCAGCCGACCTTCGAGCTGTGGCAGGATGGGGAGCGCAAGGGAGCGATCACGGTGGCGGGCATCACCGATGGCACTTGGGTGATTAAGGAGTTGTTCATTGGGCGCACGCGCGGGGATGGGCACCAATCGACGCCTGAGGCCGCGAATACCAGCTACCAGAATGCGCCCGGCTCGCAGCAGGACCTCGACGAGGTGGCGCTCTTTGACCGCGCGCTGAGCGATGCGGGCGTGGCGTGGTTGAAGGACAACGCGGCGGCGGTGCCGCCGACGGAGCAGCCGGCCTCGGTGATGGGCGCTGTGTTGGGTACGATTAACAAGGTGGATGTCGGTAATGCCACGGTCACGACGATCAAGTTCGGGAGTTCGGAATTGGCGCTGACGGGGCCGACGGGGGTGGGAGCCATCCGTGCCGGGACGAAGCTCGAGAGCGTGGCGGTGCTCTTCCGGAATGGCGGCGGAAGTAGCGGCAACGCGAAGTACTTGGTGCTGACTGATACCGCCGATAAGGTGCTTGGCGTGAGCGACGCGGCCGAGCCGACGCCGTGGACCAATACGACGATGTCGGTGGTCTATCCCTTCTCGGAGGCTCCGACGATCGATGGCACCTCCACCTACCGAATCTACCTGACCGCGCAAGAGAACCTCTCTGCGGGGGACACCTTTAGCACCTCCAACGCCGTGGAGGCGCGTTTCCTGGCCTTGCAGAAGGCGACGAACACGGCGGAGTTTGGCTTCGGCACCGCTGCCACCAACTATGCCCCGGCGATGACCTTCAGCCTGCGCGTGCCGCGCGCCCTGAACGTGAACTTCACGAAGGGCGAGAATCCGCTTGCGGATGGGACCGACTACGGCGTGGTGCCCTATCCGGCGGCGCAGTGGCGGAGCGTGACAACCGATGCTTCCGACAATATCACCATCACGCAGAATGTCACCGACACGGTGGGCGCAATGGTCTCGCTCACCGCCAAAGCGCGTTTGATTGAGAGTTCGTCGGCAGGGACGGCCTATCCGCTCTTCCGGGATACGCTGATGGATAGTGGCGCGGATGCGAATGCAGTCTCGGTGGAGTTGACCGGGATCCCCTACAAGCACTACGACCTGTATGTCTATATGGCCGCGCCGACTGGCGTTAATAACTACTTCGACAAGAACGGACCGGTCTTCCTGAACGACGACACCTCCCGCTATTATTATATGGAGGCAGACCAGAGCACGGCCTCGGTCTCGGCAACGCCCACCTCGTGGGGAAGTGCGCAGGATTCCAGTTGGGGCACTGCCGTCATCGGCACCAATGTCTTGCGCATTGCCGACCTCACAGACGCGCAAATCAAGGTGACGGCCCATCGAATGGATGCCGGCTCTGAAGCGCGTGGCGCGATTACCGCGATTCAGGTGGTGGAGGTGCCGACGAATGGGCTGACCGTTTGGTCGGCCACCCTGACGGGCGATGACCACCTGGCCAGCACGCAACCCTTTACCAATACGCGCGGGGAGACGAAGCTGCTGGGCGAGCTGACCGAGAATGATTGCGCCGAGGTGACAGTGGCCGGAGCGGCGACGTTGACGCTGGATGCGGCGGCGGCCCCGGGGCAGCTCTCGGTGATCGGCGGCGGCACGCTGACGTTGGCCGGGGCGCAGACCCTGACCACCGAGATGACCGTCTCGGAGGGGACCTTGGCGGTGACGGCCGAGGCGGCGGCGCTGGAAGGGTGCACCATCAAGGTGGCCGAGGCGGCCACGTTGGCACCGCGCGCAACGGTCTCGGCCCTGGTGACTGGTGCCGGGTCGGTGACGATTGAGGCCGGGCAGACCGGCGCGTTGGCGAATACGGCCAATGACTTCGCCGGCGGGACGGTGGTGAATGGGACGCTGCTTTGGCAGGGCGTGGAAGCTTATGGCCCGGGCGTGGTGACGGTGAACGCCGGGGGCGTCTTCGACCTGAACGGCCTGCGTTGCACCCAGGCCCTGACGCTCAACGGCGGCACGCTCAAGGGCGCGGTCGACGCGGCCAACGTGCTGCAGTTCGCTGAAGCCTTTTCGGTGAACTTCAACCAGGATCAGGGCAAGTTAGGCAACAGCGAGACGGGCGGTCTGGTGCCGATGCTCGGCAGTTACTGGATGAATACGGCGAACGCTTCTGGAACGAACCAGGCGTTGACCTTGGTGCCGTACGACCAGATTGCTGTTGCTGGTGCATCGACGCAGACGCTGGCGAGTGCGCTCTCGTGGACCTGCCGTGGGCACTGGGCTAATGGCAATAATCAGACCTCCTACCTCAAGGGCTACTTGGACGAGAACTCGAACAGCCCGGTGGTCTTGACCTTCTCGCTGCCGGAGGAGAAGGTCAAGTTTGGGTGGGACCTCTACCTCTATGCGAACACGGACACCGGTGGTGCGACCTTCTCGGCGAAGGACCTTACCGGCGACGATGGGGTGACGACCTCCTATACTTATAGTGGCGGCGCGCTGGTGACCGGGTCGACCGCCGGGTTTGGCAACTCGAATACCGGCACAAGGACGGTGGCCGAGGGCGTGAATGTGCTCAAGGTGCCCGGGCTGACCGATCGTTCGCTGCGCGTCAATAGCCCTAATCGCAATGGCCGCGGGTGTATCGCGGCGGTGCAGGGGGTCTTTTATCAACCCAATGGCTATGCCGGTGCACTGACGGTGGCTGCGGATTCGGTTCTCGAGGTGCCGGAGGCGGGGAAGACCCTCTTCCTGGCGGAGGCCACGGTGAGCGGGAGTGGGACGTTAACGAAGCAGGGCGCGGGCGCGTTGCGTCTGGCGTACTGCACCTTTGGCGCGCAGCCTTTGACGGTGGCCGAGGGAACTTGCGTGGTGGCCGAGGGGAATACGCTCGATGGCGTGAAGTTGACGGTGGCGGCGAGTGCGCAGGTTGCGCCCGATGCGGGGGTGAGCGCCCTCTCGGTGGCATCGCTTGCCGGTGCGGGCACGGTGGAGCTGGGCGATTTGACGGCCTTGACGCTGACCGGCTCCGGGGCCGGCACGGCCTCCTTTGAGGGGGCCTTTACGGCCGCCACGCGCGATGCCCTGCTTGCTGATGCGGTCTGCGCGCTCATCAAGCAGGGCACGAATACGCAGGTGCTCGCGCAGTTGCCGACCACGCTGACCTTCGAGGTGCAGGCGCAGGCCGGGACGCTGAAGGTGGTTGCCGCCACGGCGCAGACCCTCGAGCGGTTGGTGACCACCGGCGGCACCTTCGCGACCGACGGGGTGGGGGAGGTCTCGGTGGAGTTCGCGCAGATGGTGAGC
>CAMGJH010000179.1 GCA_946056345.1 uncultured Lentisphaeraceae bacterium
TGGTTTCCTCTTGCGTAGCCATCCGCCCCGGGTTCGCCTCGAGGTAGGCCCGGGTGCGCCTCTTCAAGCAAGCCCTTGTCGTGCCCGATTGCCGCACTACTGGGACGATCCGCGCCTGACGGACTTCGACCTCTTGGCCGACAGCACGCACCTGAACTGGCGCGGCTCGCGGCGCTATACGCAGATCGTCCGCGAGGAGGTGGAGGCCCTCCAACGCCAATGGCAGCACGCCCCCTTGCAGGAGCCCCATTGAGTCCGTGCGCAACGGCCTCACGGAGTTGCAAAAAAAGAGGCGCCGAGGGGGCGCCTGGGGGGAAGGGGAAAGGAAGAAGGGCCTTGTGGGGAGACCACAAGGCTGCTTGTTGGGTTGAGTTAGGGGGAGGCCCGCGTGGGGGCGGGGATTACCACTGCGATTCGCGGGGGGCGTCGCCATCGCGGCGAGGGCCGCCGTAGCCGCCACGACCGCCGCGGTTGCCATAGCCGCCGCGCCCGCCGCCAAAGCCGCCCCGGCGGGGTCCGCCGAAGCCACCGCGCCCACCGCCGAAGCCGCGACGCTCTTCGCGGGGTTTGGGCTGGGACTCATTGGCGCGGATCTGACGCCCGTCGAGTTCCGTGCCGTTGAGGGCAGCGATGGCCGCGTTTGCCTCGTCGGCATTGGGCATCTCCACAAAGCCAAAGCCCTTCGAGCGTCCCGTCATGCGGTCCGTCACCACACGCGCAGAGGAAACCTCGCCAAAGGCGGCGAAAGCAGCGCGCAGACCCTCGTCGTCCGTCGCATAGGCAAGATTGCCAACGTAGATATCCATAGAAACCAATAACCTTCTGGTGACCGCACTGGGGCGTTTTGGTCGGTGAGCCTTCCCCGCGGCAAAGCAGAAGGCGTCCGGCAGGACCATCCTGAAGGGGGCTGTCCCCTCCCAAAACAGCCTATACAATACCTCATTCCCGGGGGGGAATGCAAGCGCAATGGAAGATTTCGTAGTGAGCTGACAGCGCTGGCGCAGACAATGAAAAGCCCGTCTGAGCCGTGGGAGGTGCTTAGGCGGGCTTTTGGGGTGTTCGTCGCGCGAGCGGAGCTGTCCGCTGTCGGCTGTTCGCTGTCGGCTGATGTTCTAGAAGATCCAGAACTTGGCGATGAAGTAGTTGATGATGACTTCGAGGATGGTGACGAGGGCGTTGAGGAGTTCGGGCCACCAGCCGTATTCGAGGCGGACGCGCTCGGGGTCGGAGAGGTTCCAGGCGAGCCACTTCTCGAGGATGAACCACATCAGGAAGAGGGTGAGGAGGGCGGTGCCGACGCGCGTGGCGTAGAAGACGGCGGCGGAGGCCCAGAGACCGCTCTCGGTGGCGCTGAAGGCCAGGAGGCGCATCAGGACAAAGGCGGTGGTGGCCGCCGCGAGCCAGGAGAGGGCCTTGGACCAGAGGTTGCCGAGGGCGAGCTTGCGCAGGCAAAGCGAGTAGCCCACGAAGCTCACCACCGTGGAGCAGCCTCCGGCGAAGAGATACCAGAAGAGTTCCCAGAAGAGTTTGGGATCCATCCAGCGCCCGATGAGGGCGTTCAGGGTCTCAGACAAGGTTCAGTGTCCCTTCTTTGAGCAACTCCTTGCAGAGCTGCCAGCACTCATACTGCATGCGCGGGACGTGGAAGCAGCCCTTGTAAAGGTTGCCTTTGAGGTCGGAGCAGACGCGGCCGTCGCGAGCGAGGTAGCCGAACCATTCGCCGCACTCGCGGTCGGGGAAGTGCGAGTGGGTCCAGTCGTGGGCAAGGGTGTGCCACTTGGCGTACTTCTCGTTGCCGGTGAGCTGGTAGGCGAGGAGGGTGGCGATGCACGCTTCGTTGTGCGGCCACCAGAACTTCATATCCTGCCAGTACTCGCTGACGGGGTGGTTGTAGACGTCGCGGTAGTAGAGGATGCCGCCGAACTCGGTGTCCCAGCCGCGCTCCCAGGACCAGTCGAGCATATCCAGGCCGATGCGGATGTAATCCGGGCGCTTGCGCATCTTGCCTTCGTTCATAATGAACCAAGCGCCTTCGATGGCGTGGCCGGGATTGAGGGTGCGCGCGTCGATGTGGTCGATGATGGCACCATCGGGGGCGACGGTCTCCATCACGCAGCGGATTTCGGGCTTGAGGTGGAACTTGACGATGTCGGCGATTGCGCGGTCGATGCGCTCGTTGGCTTCCTCATAGCCAATGCTCTCGCGCAGACGTTGGCAGGTGACGATGTTGATCATCGGGTGGCCGAGGCCGCGGGTGGGGCGGATGTCGGTGAACTTCGGGGGGAAGTCCACGTGGTCGCCATAGAGCTTATAGGTCTTGCGCGCGAGCTCGGCGTATTCGTCTGACCCGGTGAGGCGGGCGTATTCGCCGTAGGCAATGGAGGCGAAACTTTCGGAGAAGGCGTAGCGGCGCTTGCGGATGGGGTCGCCGCGGCGGGTCATGTGGAAGAACATGCGCCCGTCCTTCGGGTCGTAGCAATACTTGCGCAGGAAGTCGAGGGTGCCCTTGGCGGCGAGCTCCCACTCGCTGCGGCGCTCGACGTGGTTGCAGAGGAAGCCGAGGGTCCAGGCGAAGCGGCCTTGCTGCCAGACGCCCTTGTCGTCGTCAATCCGGTTCCCCTGGCGGTCGACGCCGGTCATAATGCCGCCGAACTCGCGGTCGAGCCCGTGTTCCATCCAGAAGGGGACCACGTCGCAGAGGAGCCCGTCGCGGTAGACGCGCTCGAGCTTCTCGAGTCTCTCTTTGCTCAGCATAGTTGCCTCCCGGTTATTCGGCGAGGATGGCGGCGACGGTGTCGGCGCAGAGCTTGCAGTCGGCCGGGGCGAGGTTGGTGAGCGGCGGGCGCACGGTGGGCATCTCCAAGCCGTGGATGGCCATCATCGCCTTGCCGCCGACCACGCCGCCATACTTCACCAGCAGGTCGACAATGCGGCAGACCTTCGCCATCCCGCGGTCGATCGCCGCCTGATCGGCGCGCTTGTAGGCCTCCCAAATGCCGTAGTAGAGGGGCGCGGCGTAGTTGTAGGTGGAGCCAATGGCGGACTTGGCGCCGCAGGCGAGCGCGCCGGCGAACCACTCGTCGATGCCCCAGGTGATGTCGAACTTCCCGCCGCAGGCGCGCTGGCAGCGCTGGAACATATAAAGGTCGGGATAGTTGAACTTGATGCCCGCCAGCTGCGGGATGCGCCCGTCGGCCTTGATGAGGAACTGCTCCATATCGAAGGTGACGCCGCTCATCGAGGTGTGATAGTAGTAGAAGGGCAGCTCGGGGGCGGCCACCAGGACGGCATTGAGGTCGTCAATTAGCGCGTCGATCGAGCCGGGCTTGAAGAAGTTCGGCGGCACGATGCTCGTGGCATCCACGCCAATCTCCTGCGCGTAGGCCGCCAGTGCGCGCGCATCGGTTACCGAGAGCGCGCCCACGTGCGCGATGAGGAAGAGCTTGCCCTTGGCCGCGTCCACCCACGCCTTCATCACCTGCTTGCGCTCTTCCACCGAGCAGCAGATGCCTTCGCCCGTCGTCCCGCAAATATACGCGCCAATCACCTTCTGCTTGACCAGCACCTCCACCTGCTTGGGGATGAGATCCAAGTTCACCCGCCCATCGGCGTAGAACGGCGTGTGCGGCGCGGCAATCAAACCTTCCAACTTCTTCATGCT
>CAMGJH010000180.1 GCA_946056345.1 uncultured Lentisphaeraceae bacterium
GGCCTGCTCCGCAGGTCACCCGGGCCGCCGGGACGGCGGCCTGCAAAACCTGTGGCGGGGGGGGGGCGAGCAGCCCCCTCGCACACGCGCGCGCGTTTATGGTATAGTAGGGGCGTTGAACGGAGGCGTGCGATGGATATGCTCTTTACCTTTTGGCTAGTATGCGGGCTGGTGCTGGTGCTCTCGGAGCTGGCAGTGCCGGGGTTTGTGATTTTCTTCTTCGGGATTGGGGCGTTGGTGACGGCGGGGGTCCATTGGGTGGTGCCGGCTCTGCCGTTGGTGGGGCAGTGCTTGGTCTTTGTGGTAGCCTCGCTCCTGACGCTGTGGTTGCTGCGCAAGCAGTTGATGCCGGGGCGGCGGAGGCAGGAGGCGGAGGCCGAACCGGATGCGGAGTTGGTCGGCGCGACGGCGGAGGTGTGCGAAGCAATTCGCCCGGGGGTGCCGGGGCGGGTGCTCTTGCGCGGGGTGACGTGGACGGCCGAGGCGGACGAAGCGCTCGAGGCGGGGACGGCGGTGCGGGTGGCCGCGCGGCAGAATATCACTTTACGGGTGGCGCGGCTGTAAGGCCGAGGCGCCCTAACACAAAAGAAAGGAACTGGTTATGCCTGGATTAATCGTAGTTGGCGTGCTCATCGTCGTGGTGCTCGCGGTGCTCTTCAAGACGGCGATTGTGGTGCCGCAGCGTTCGGCCTATATCGTCGAGCGGCTGGGCAGGTATGCTTCGACGCTCGAGGCGGGCTTCCACATCCTGGTGCCCTTCATCGACCGCGTGGCCTACAAGCGCACCCTCAAGGAGACCCCCATCGACGTGCCGCCGCAGAAGTGCATTACGCGCGACAATATCACCGTGGATGTTGACGGCATCCTCTACTTGCAGGTGATGGATCCGGTCAAAGCCTCCTACGGCATCGACAACTACCTCTGGGCCTCCACCCAGTTGGCCCAGACGACGATGCGCTCGGAGATCGGCAAGCTCGACCTCGATGCCATCTTCGAGGTGCGCGACTCCATCAACTCGGCCATCTGCGGCGCGGTCGACAAGGCCTCCGACCCCTGGGGCGTGAAGGTGACGCGCTACGAGATTAAGTCCATCACCCCCCCGCGGACCATTCAGGACGCGATGGAGAAGCAAATGCGCGCCGAGCGCGAGAAGCGCGCGATGATTGCCGAATCCGAAGGTGAGCGCCAGGCGAAGATTAACCGCGCCGAGGGTGACAAACAGGAGGCCATCGCCCGCTCCGAGGGCGAGAAGACCCGCCGCATCAACGAGGCCGAGGGCCGCGCCCAAGAAATCCAGCTGGTGGCCGAGGCGACCGCGCGCGGCATTGCCTCGATCGCCCAGTCCATCAGCACCAACGAGGGCGGCACCGAGGCGGTGAACCTGCGCCTGGCCGAACAGTATCTCACCGAGTTCGGCAAGCTGGCCAAGGAGGGCACCTCGATGATCCTCCCGAGCAACCTCACCGACGTCGCCTCCGTGCTCAAGGTGGCCACCAGCGTGGTCCAGAAGGCCGGGCAGAAGTGATGCCAAGCGCGGCAACGGCAGAGGCGGGGACGTTGGCGGAGGTCTATGCCTTCGCCGACCCCGCGCGCTTGGCCGAGGCGCTGGCCATCCCCCACCCCAACCGCCTGGGCGCCGACAATCAGCGCCTGGAGTTCCTGGGCGATGCGGTGCTGCAAATCTTGGCCTCCGAGCAGCTCTACGCGCACTACCCGGCGTGCGACGAAGGCCGGCTGACGGCGATGCGCACCCAGCTGGTCTGCGGTCGGGCGCTGGCGGCGCGGGCCGAGGCGCTCCCGGGCTTTGTGGAGGCGCTGGCCGAGGCGAACCTGGGGCGAAGTTGGCCGCAGAAGGCCTTGGCCGACGCGTTGGAGGCCTATTTTGGCGCAGTGTGGTGCGATGGCGGGCTGGAGGCCGCGCGCGCTCTCTTTGCGCGGCTCTATGGCGAGGAGGCGTTGGCGAGCGTCTCGGAGGCCACCGACACCACGGCCAACCCGAAGGGCGAACTCATCGCCTACGCCCAAAGCCGCCATCTGGCCCTGCCGCGCTTTGCCCTGATTGGGCGCGAAGGGCCCGGCCACGCGCCCACCTTCCATTGCAAAGTGCGCTTCTGCGAGCAGGTCACCGAAGGGCGCGGCCCCACCCGTAAGGCCGCCGAGGCCGCCGCCGCCCAGGCGATGCTTGAGCACCTCCCACCCCAACCCAAGAAGTCACTATGACCGATTACGAACTGCTCGATAGCGGCCGAGGCGCCAAGCTCGAACGCTTTGCCGGCGTCACCCTCTCCCGTCCCTGCGCCCAGGCGGTTTGGCAGCCCTGCACGCCCAAACGCTGGGCTCAGGCCGACGCGACCTTCGACCGCGAGGACGGCAACCGCTGGCACGGCCGCAGCCGCCTGCCCAAGCAGTGGGTGCTGACCATCGATGGCACGCGCTTCAACCTCTCGGGGACCGACTTCGGCCACCTGGGCATCTTCCCTGAACAGCGCGCGCAGTGGGCGTGGATTAAGGCGCAGGTGGCCGCCGCGCGGGAGGGGCGGACTGAGCGTCCGCGCGTGCTCAACCTCTTTGCCTACTCGGGCGGCTCGACGCTCGCGGCGGCGCTGGCCGGGGCGGAGGTCTGCCACGTGGATGCCTCGAAGGGGATGGTGCAGTGGGCGCGGGAGAATGCCGAGCTCAACGGCCTCAAGGAGCACCCCATCCGCTGGATCGTCGATGACGTGCACAAGTTTATGAACCGCGAGCTGCGGCGCGGGCGGCAGTATGAGGGGATTATCCTCGACCCGCCCACCTACGGCCGCGGCGGCAATGGCGAGACCTATAAGATCGAGCGCGACCTGCCCGAGACCCTCCGCCTCTGCCGCGAGCTCCTCAGCGAGCGGCCCAAGTTTCTTCTCCTCTCGGCCCACACCCCTGGCCACACCCCCATCGTGCTCGGCAACATCCTCACCCAGGCAATGCGCGGCCTGGGCGGGAGCATCGAGACCGGCGAGATGTGCCTGACCGGCGCGCCGGAGGTCTTTCCCCTCCCCTCGGGCGCCTACGCCCGTTGGCAGGCCTAGCGAAAGGAAGGTAAGCGATGGCGAAACGAATAGGCTGGTTGGCGGCAGCAGTGGCGGGGCTTTGGAGCGCAGTCCTGGGCGCGGAGGTCACCCTCCGGCCGGACTACGCGAACATCGTCTTGCCGCCAAACATCGCGCCGCTGAACTTTGATGTCCTGGGGGCCGAGCCCGGCTGCCGGGTGCGCATCGCCAATGGCCGCGTGGCCGAGACCTTCAGTCCGCAGGTCCGCCTGGGGGAGGGCTTTTGGCGCGAGCTCTTGCAGGCCGAAGCCTACACCATCACGGTGGAAGCGCCCGACGGCACGGCGCGCTTCTGCGCCACCAACACCGTCGCCCGCGAGGCCATCGACCCCGTGTTGGCCTACCGCCTCATCCCGCCGAGCTACGAGAACTACCGCCGCGTGGGGCTCTATTGGCGCGACCTGACCACCTTCGCCGAGCACCCGCTCTACACCAACGCCCAGTCCTCCACCAAGCAGTGCGTCAACTGCCACACCTTCAACCAGGGCGACAGCGAGACCTTCCTCTTCCACATCCGCGCCGAGAACCCCGGCACCATCATCTAT
>CAMGJH010000181.1 GCA_946056345.1 uncultured Lentisphaeraceae bacterium
GGTTGGGCGGCGGGGGTGCAGGTGCGCCTGTCGCCGGAGGTGATTTACGCCGGGGATGCCTTTACGCTGGAGGTTTCGGCGGAGGGCGAGGAGGTCCGGGAGGCGGTGTTCCGCTTTTCGGGCGAGGTGCAGTCGGCCGGGCGTAGCCAGAGCGTGATGATTGTTAACGGGGCGCGTTCTTCGACGCTTCGCTATACCTTAATTCCCGCGCGCGAGGGAGAGTGCCGTCTGGAGGCGCTGGAGGCGGAGCTGGCCAGTGGCGAGCGGGTGAGCTATGCGGGCCATCCGGCGGTGAAGGTTAAGCGGCTGGAGGCCGACCGGGCGGTCTCTGTGTCGGCGCGGGCGGTGGCGGTGGTGCCGGAGGGGGAGGCGGTGGAGCCGGGCGCGCCGCTCTTGCCGGGGGATGAGGTGGCGGTGGAGGTGACGGTGCGCGCGCCGGCGTTGGAACTGGAGGGGCAGAAGCGTTCGCCCTTCTGGGGGGCGGATCTCTTTGGGCGGATGACCGAGCGTCTGCCGCAGGTGGCCTTTCGCGCGGATGTGGGGGAGGAGGGACCGCTGCGCTTGAAGGAGGGCCGCGCCACGCTCTCTGGCCCGGAGGAGGTGGAGGGCGCGCTGCAGTGGACCTGGCGCTTTGCCTATGTGGCCGTGCGCACCGGCAAGCAGACCTTTGCCGCCCCGCTCTTGAATGACCGCCGCGTGACGGGGATCGACGCGCAGGGACAGGCGCAGTTTATCCGCAGTGCGGCGATTGGCGAGACGCTGACGATTGAGGTGGTCCAGCCGCCGTTGGAGGGGCGGCCTGCCGGTTGGACGGGGGCGATTTGCCGCCGCTTCGCCGTGGCGGTGGATACCGACGCGCAGAATGTGAAGATGGGCGACCCGGTGGCCGTGCGCGTCACCGTGGAGGCCGACTGCGATGGGGCGCTCTTGCGCGCGCCGGAGTTGGGCGAGCTGGAGGGCTTCCGGCGCTATGGCGAGGTGACGCGCGAGCGGCTCGCCGGCGGTGCCCGCTTCGTCTACCACTTCCGCCCCATCCAGGCCGGCTTGCTGGAGGTGCCGCCGATGCGCTTTGGGTGGTTCGACCGTGCCGAGCGCGTCTACCGCGAGGTGGCCTCCTCGGCCGTGCCGCTGCGGGTGCGCCCCTCGGCCCAACTCTTGCTCTCCGAGGATGACGCGCAGGCGGCCGGACTGCTGCCGCCGCCGGCGCTGCTCTTGCCCGAGCCGGGTCAACCGCCCGCTCAACCGCCGCGCCGTCGGCCGGAGCGCTGGGCGTTGGGGGTGCTGGCTGTGGGCGTTGGAGCGCTGATGCTACGCTTGGTGGCCCGGCCCCTCGGCTGCATCGTGGCGGCGGCTGCGCGCGCGTTGACGGCGGGTCAGCCCCGAGCGCGGGCGCTCAAGGCGCTGCGGCGCGCGAAGTCCGCCGAAGCGGCGTTGGGGGCCATCCGCGCGTGGGCTGGGGAGCAGGCGCTGACCGAGCGCGACTTCCGCCGGCTCTTGCCTGAAGGCGAGGTTGGGGCGGAGGCGGTGGCGGCCTACGCGCAGTTGGAGCGCTCGCAGTATGGTGGCGAAGGCGATTGGCAGGGCTCGCGCGATGTGCTGGCCAAGGTGCTTGCTTCGCTCAAAGGCGCGGCGCGGGTGGTGGCGGTGGCGTGGTTACTGGCGGGGTGGGGGGCGCAAGGTCGCTCCGCGACGGCGCTGGCCGACGACTTCCTGCGCGAACAGGCCGAGGCGCTCTCCATTGCCGCCACGACGGTCGAAGACTACGCCCAGGCTGCGCAGGTCTGGCAGCGGCTCTGGGAGGCGGGCGACGAGAGCCGGGCGGTGTTGCAGAATGGGGCGGCGTGCCTTTTGATGGCGCACCAACCGCAGGTAGCGCTCACCTGGGCGCGAGAGCAGGTCTGGCTGCACGGGTGGGATGAGGGGGTGGCGCAGGTGGTGGCTGCGGCCTACGCGCAGTTGGGCGAAGCGCCCGGCGTGCGGGTCAGAGCGTGGCGTTTTTGGCCGGGGGTGGGGCGCGCGGCCGATGGACTCTGCGTTGGGCTGGGGGCGCTCGTGCTCCTGGGGGTGCTCCTCTCGCTACGGCTGGGACGGCGTGCGCGCACAGCGGCGTTGGTGGCGGCGGCGCTCTGCGCGGGGCTGGCCCAGGCGAAGGTGACCTCGGCCGCGTGGTCGCTCAACCCCGCTTCGCCCGTTTATGTGGGGCAAGCCTACGAGCTGTGCCTCACCATCGAGACTGCGGCGGATGAGGAGATCTCCACCCTGCGCGTCGACCAAGGTCCGCAGTCGGTGCCCGAGCAGCGCGTGAGCCAGGCGGGCGAGAAGCGGCGGACCACCTTTGTGTGGGAGCTGCAGAGCGCCTCGCCGCGCTTGGAGGCCATTGCTCAGGCGCGGCTCTTGGTGCAGCTGACGCGGGTGCAGCGCTTTGGCTTCGGCTCGCACGCCACCACAACAGTCGACCGCGCCACCGTGCCGGCCTTCCAATACGAGGTCCTCGCCCTGCCTGCGGAGGCCGCCGGGGCCGCCATCGGCCACTACGCGCTCTCCCTCTCGGCTAACCGCGGCACCTTCGCCCCCGGCGATGTTCGCGAGGTGACCGCCACCCTGCAGGCCGAGGCGGGCCATATCCCGGCGGACTTTGTCTTTATCTGGCACGCGCCCGAGGCCTTCCCCGGCCGCCTCTATCCCTTCCGCGAGGTGGAGCGTACGCGTAAGCGCCTGGTGGCCAAGGCGTGGGTGGCGCCCGACCCCGAGGTCGAGGCCCCGACCGTGGCCCTCGAGCCGTTGAAGATTTTTGATGTCCAGAGCCGCACCCGTTCAACGCTCCAGGCTCCGGCTCTGACCCTCCGCGCCCAGGAGGCCGACAGCGAGGCCCCCGAGGCGGAGGCCGCCGCCCCTGAGCCGGCCCTGCTGCGCTTTGCTCCAAGCGATGCCGCGCCGATTTTGGGGCCGCTGGAGGCGCCTTGGCAGGAACTCTCCCGCCGCGAGGGATGGGCGATGGTGCACACGGCAGCCGGCCGTTGCGGCTGGGTGCCGCTGAAGGACTTGCCCGAAACGAAAGGTGAATAGCGATGCTCTTTTCCGCTCCGCTGTGCTTGTTGGCCCTGCCGGGGGTGCTCCTGGTGTGGGGTCTTACCGCGTGGTGCCAATGGCGCCGTGCCCGCCAGATGAACGCCCTCTCGCGTCACGCCGCCGCCGTGCCGCCGGGGGCTGTGTGGCAGAATGCCGCCTTGCTCCTGGGTGCGCTCCTGGCCGTGATTGCCTTGGCCGGACCGCGCTGGGGGCGCTCGAGCGAGGAGCAGGTGGTGCGGACGCGCAACGTGATGCTCGCGGTCGACGTCTCGCGCTCGATGCTCGCCGAGGATGTCCGCCCCAACCGCCTAGGCCGCGCGAAGGCCGACCTGATTGACCTCATCGACGCGCTGCAAGGCGACCGCGCCGGCGTTCTCGCCTTTCGCGGTAAGGGCGCGCTTCTCTGCCCGATGACCTCCGATCACGCCTTCCTCCGCCAGGCCATCGAGAGCCTCTCGCCCGAGAGCGCGCCGCCCGGCGAGACCGACCTGGCCGACGCCATCGCCAAGTCCCTGGCCGCCTTCGAGCAGGCCCAGAGCGCCCACAACGCCA
>CAMGJH010000182.1 GCA_946056345.1 uncultured Lentisphaeraceae bacterium
CGGCACCGCGGGCCTGGCAGCCTTTATGGAGCGGCTGAAAGGATAGTCGTCAGTCAACAGTGGACAGTCGACAGTGCGCGGTTAACCGCGACAAATCGGCCCCCGAGGAACTTCGGGGGCCGATTGCTAGGGCGTGCTGCGCTCAGCGCACCCTGTCAACTCAGCTCCGAATCAGCGTGACCACGCGGTTGTAGATTTCCTGGGCCACGTAGGGGTTGTTCATCGTGTAGAGGTGGATGCCCGAGACGCCGGCAATGAGGAGGTCGACAATCTGGTTAACGGCGTAGGCGATGCCCGCATCGCGCATCGCCACGGGGTTATCGCCGAAGCGCTCGAGCAGGCGGGTGAACTTCTTGGGCAGCTGGACGTGGCAGATGGAGACCATCCGCTCAATCTGCTTCTTGTTGGTGACGGGCATAATGCCAGCCTCGATGGGGACCTCGATGCCCAGGGCGTCGGTGATGTCGCGGAAGCGGTAGAAGCGCTCGTTGTCGAAGAAGAGCTGGGTGATGAGGCGTTCGGCACCGGCGTCGACCTTCTCTTTCAGGTGGCGCAGGTCGGCCGCTTCGCTGGTGGCCTGGGGGTGGACCTCGGGGTAGCAGGCGGCGGTGACGTGGAAGTCGCCCATCAGCTTGATGAAGCGGATGAGGTCGCTGGCGTAGGGGAAGTCGCCGGGGAGGGGGGCGCCCTCGACGGGGTCGCCGCGCAGGGCGAGGATGTCGCGCACGCCGGCCTTGGCGAAGTCCTCGAGGATCTTGGCGACCTCGGCCTTGGTGAGGTGGAGCCCGGGCAGGTGGGCCACGGCGGGAATGTGGTATTCGTTCTGGACCTTGTGGACGATGCCCAGCGTGTGCTCGGCGTTCTGCGAGCCGCCGGCGCCGTAGGTGACGGAGATGAAGTCGGGGTGGAGCAGGCGCAGACCGTCGAGGGTGCGGTAAATGGTCTCGATGGGCGCGGTGCGCTTGGGCGGGAAGATTTCGAAGGAGAAGGTGCGAGCCATGGGAAGAGCCTTTCTGTTGGGAAAAAGAACGCCCATTGCGCGGCCGGGCCGTGCGCAATGAGCGTCTTGTCGTCTCTTTTGGGGAGTTGGCTTAGGCCTCAGTGCGCAGGGCAAGAGCGGCCTTGACCATATTCTCGAGGGCGGGGAGGGTCTCGGCCCAGCCGCGGGTCTTCAGGCCGCAGTCGGGGTTGACCCAGAGCTTGGCGGGCTCGACCTTCTGGAGGATCTTGCGCAGCTGGCCGAGGATCTCGGCTTCGGAGGGGACGCGCGGGGAGTGGATGTCGTAGACGCCCGGGCCGACGGCGGTGCGGAAGTTCGCGGCGGCAAGGGCGTCGAGGATGGTCAGGTCGGCGCGCGAGGCCTCGAAGGAGATGACATCGGCATCCATCGCGTCAATGTCGGCGATGATGTCGTTGAACTCCGAGTAGCACATGTGGGTGTGAATCTGCGTTTCGGGCTTGACGCCGCTGTGCACGAGGCGGAAGGCGGGGATGGCCCAATCGAGGTAGGCTCTGTGCCAATCGCTCTTGCGCAGGGGCAGCTTCTCGCGCAGGGCCGCTTCGTCAATCTGAATGATGGCGATGCCGTGCGCCTCGAGGTCGAGCACCTCGTCGCGGATGGCCAGGGCGATCTGCTCGGTGCTCTGGCGAATGGTGATGTCCTCGCGCGGGAAGCTCCAGTTGAGGATGGTGACCGGGCCGGTGAGCATTCCCTTGACCGGCTTGGTGGAGAGGCTCTGGGCGTAGACGGCCATCTCAACGGTCATCGGCTCCTGGCGCGACACGTCGCCCCAAATCACCGGCGGCTTGACGCAACGCGTGCCGTAGCTCTGCACCCAGCCGTTGCTCGTGAAGCGGAAGCCCGAGAGGTGCTCGCCGAAGAACTCGACCATATCGTTGCGCTCGAACTCGCCGTGCACCAGCACGTCCAGCCCCAACTGCTCCTGCAGCTCAATGCAGCGCTTGGTTTCGGCCTTGTTGAAGGCATCGTAGTCGGCGGCGGACTTGGCGCCCTTGCGGAAGGCGGCGCGGTTGGCGCGCACCTCGGCGGTCTGCGGGAAGGAGCCGATGGTGGTGGTGGGGAACTTCGGCAGCCCCAAGGCCTTGGCCTGCACCGCAGCGCGCTCGGCAAAGGCCGGCAGGCGCGTGAAGTCCGCCTCGGTCAACTTGGCCAGACGTGCTCCAACGGCCGGGTCGGCGCTGTTCGGGCGCACGGCCCCCCAGAGGGCCTGATTGGCCAGGTAGGCCGGGGCCTCGCGCGGAGCGGGCGCTTCGAGAATGGCCTTGAGCTCGGCCAGCTCGCCCAACTTCTCCTCGGCGAAGGCGAGGTAGGCCTTCTCGGCCGGGTCGAGCTTCGGCTCGTTGGCCAGGGTGTAGGGCACATGCAGCAGCGAGCAGGAGGTGCCCAGGACGACCTCCCCGGCGTGCGGAGCAATCGCCTCGAGCGCGTCGAGCACCTTGGCGTAGTTCGCGCGCCAGATGTTCTTGCCGTTGACCAAGCCGGCCACGAGGATCTTCTCCTTCGGGAAGCCCTGGGTGGTCACAAGCTCGAGGGTCTTGCGGCCCTCCACGAAGTCCAGGCCAATCGCGTCGAAAGGCAGCGCGCAGAGCGTGCCATACGCATCGCGCACGTCCCCAAAGTAGGTCTGCACGAGCACCTTGAGCGCGCCCTTCTGGGCTAGGAGCTTGGTGTAGAGCGTCTTGAAGCACGCCAGCTCCTCGGCGGAGGTATCCTGCACCAGGCAGGGCTCGTCGAGCTGCAGCCACTGCACGCCTGCGGCGTTGAACTGCGCCAGGAGCTCGACGTAGGCCGCGAGCAACGGCTCGGCGAAGTCCGCCGCCGTCTTCGTGCCCGTGAAGCGCGCGAGCTTGAGGAAGGTGTACGGGCCGGGGAGCACCGGGCGGGTCTCAAGCCCCAGGGCCTTGGCCTGCGCATAGTGCGCAAAGGGCTTCTCACCGGCCAGGCGGATCTCCGTGCCATCCTCAATCTCCGGCACCAGATAGTGATAGTTGGTGTTGAACCACTTCTTCATCGCCAGGGCGTGCACATCGCCGGCCGGCCCCTGATAACCGCGGGCCATCGCGAAGTAGGTCTCCTGCTCGCCCAGCCCCAAGGCCCGGTAGCGCGCAGGCACGCAGTTGAAGAGCGCGGCCGCGTCCAGGAAGGTGTCGTAGAAAGAGAAGTCGCCGGAAGGAATGCAATCGATGCCCGCAGCGGCCACCTGCTGCCAGTGACGCGCCCGCAGTTCCTGCGCCGTCTGCTCCAACATCTCGCCGGACATCTCACCCTTGAAGGTCTTTTCAATTGCAAACTTGAGCTCACGCTTCGCGCCGATGCGCGGATAGCCAATAATCGATGTCTTCATACTTGCTTTACCTCCTTCAAGCGCCGCCGGACTACCCGGCCCTGGCCTGACAGTGTGCGCGCAGTATAGCAAAGTCTACCGCCCAGGGAGAAGAACTTTCTGCGCCCAACGCAAAAAAAACCGCGTGCCGGAGACTAGGGCACGCGGTTTCAACACGAAAGGAGTGTGAATGCACACAAAAATGGCGGGAAGGACGGGGCTCGAACCCGCGACCTCCGGATCGACAGTCCGGAG
>CAMGJH010000183.1 GCA_946056345.1 uncultured Lentisphaeraceae bacterium
TGCAGGGCGAGCACGTCCGCAGGAGCTATGTCATCGCCCTGCGCGGGGTGTGGGGCAGCCGCTCCACTCAAGGTGCTGAAGTTTTCCTGGCGGTGTGATATACTGGCAAGTATGAGAGTTTACTTAGTTCGGCACGGAGCGTATTGCTGGGAGTTCTCCGGGGAGCGCGGGCCGCGGTTGGCCCGTGAGGGCTGGGCGCAGGCGCGCGCGGCGGGGGCGTACTTGGCGCAGCTGGGGGCGCGGCCGGAGGCGGCGTTGGTAAGCCCGTATGTGCGCTCGCAGGAGACGGCGACGGGGATTTTGGAGGTGCTGGGGCGGCCTGCGGTAGAGCAGGTGGAGGTGATCTCGCTCTTGCCGGAGGGGGAAGAGGAGGAGACGGAGGTGTTGCTGAAGGCGTGGGCCGAGGCGGGGACGGCAGAGCTCTTGGTGGTGGGGCACATGGGGAGCATTGGACGGTTGGCGCGGCGGTTGGATCCGTTGGCGCCGGGAAGTTTTGGTTTGTGCACCGTGGCGGTCTTTGAGGGCGACGGGGTGCGTTGGCAGTTGACTGCGGTTGCAGATTGCGGAAGGGTGAAGACCGATGAGTAATCAGACAGAAAAGAAGCGTGAGACGTTGGCCTCGAGTTTGGGCTTTTTGTTGGTGTCGGCCGGATGTGCGGTGGGGCTGGGAAATGTGTGGCGCTTCCCGTATATCGTCGGGCGCAATGGCGGCGCGCTCTTTGTGCTGCTCTATATTGCCTTCCTGCTGGTCTTTGGTCTGCCGATGATGACGGTGGAGTTTGCGGTGGGGCGGGCTGCGCAGCGTTCGCTAGCCACGGCTTATCCGCTTTTGACGCCGCGGCCGGGGATTTACCGCGCGATTGCGCCGGTGCAGGTGGCGGGCAATTGGCTGCTGATGATGTTCTACACCACGGTGGCGGGGTGGATGCTGGCCTACCCGGTGGCAATCCTGAGCGGGTGGTTCGACTTTGCCCAGCCCGAGGCCTTCTTCGGGCAGTTTTTGGCCTCGCCCTCGGCGCAGCTCTTCTGGATGGGGGTGGTGTGCCTGGTGGGCTTCGGGGTCTGCGCGCTGGGGCTCGAGAAGGGGGTGGAGAATGTGACGAAGAAGATGATGGCCGCGCTCTTCCTAATCTTGGTGGGGCTGGGGGTCTACGTTTGCTGCCTGCCGGGGGCGGGCGCGGGTGTGGCCTACTATCTTAAGCCCTCGCTGGCAGTGCTGCAGGAGCGCTCGCTCATCAAGGTACTGCTCGACGCGCTCGGGCAGAGCTTCTTCACCCTCTCGCTGGGCATCGGGTCGATGGCCATCTTCGGGAGCTACACCTCGAGGCGGTGGACGCTGGGCGGGGAGTCGGCCAAGATTATCGGCATTGACACGATGGTGGCGCTGCTCTCGGGATTGGTCATCTTCCCGGCCTGTTTCGCCTTTGGGACGAAGCCGGATGCCGGGCCCTCGCTCATCTTCATTACCCTGCCGAAGGTCTTTGCCCAGATGGGCAAGGTGGGGCCGTGGGTGGGGGCAATCTTCTTCGTCTTCCTGGGGCTAGCGGCGTTGACAACGGTCATCACCGTCTTTGAGAATATCGTGGCGATGACGATGGAGCGGCGGCAGTGCACGCGCCACCGGGCCATTCGGCGGAATGCGCCGCTGCTCTTCCTGCTTTCGGTGCCGTGCGCGTTGGGCTTTGGGGTGCTCTCCTTCATCAAGCCGTTGGGCGAAGGGAGCGGCATTCTGGACCTCGAGGACTTCTTGGTTTCGAACTTGGCGCTGCCCTTGGGGTCGCTGGCCATTCTCATCTTCTGCGTGAGCCGGCGCTACTGGGGGTGGACGAACTTCCTGAAGGAGGCGAATGCCGGTAGCGGCCTCAAGCTGCCCGAGGGAATGCGCTGGTATATGGCCTACCTGTTGCCGGCGGTGATGCTCTTTGTCTTTGCCGCCTCGCTCCTGGATAAGTTCGGCTGGCTCGATCCGCTCCTGGCCTGGGCCAAGGGGCTCCTGGGCGCATAGTCCGCCGGCTTCTGCTACAATAGAGCGCGTTATGACGAAACGAATTGGCATTATCGGATCGGGCCGCTTCGGCGATGCGTTGGTGCAGGCCTTGGCCTCGCAGGGCGCGGAGATCGTCCTGATGGATACCGACCGCCGGAAAATCCAGGAGCTCTCCGACTACGTCACCAAGGCCGTCGAGGGCGACGCCACGAATATCCATGCCCTGGAAGAGGCCGGCTTCGCCTCCTGCGACACCGTGGTTGTGGCCATCGGCGAGAACATCGAGGGCAGCGTGATGGCCACGGTCAACTGCAAGGACCTAGGCGTGCGCACCGTCGTGGCCAAGGCCTCCTCCGAAGTCCACGGCCGCGTGCTCCGCCGCGTCGGGGCCGATGTGGTTATCTTCCCGAATCGCGACCGCGCCCAGCGCCTGGCGCGCAGTCTGATGACCACCAGCCAGGTGGACCTCTTTGAGATTGCCGATGGCCTCTGCGCCGCCGAGGTCCCCACCCCAGAGGCCGTGGCCGACAAGACCCTGGCCGAGGCCGACATCCGCCGGGCCTTTGATGTCACCGTCTTGGCCGTGCGGCGGTTGGACGATGCTGACCCCGCCGCGCCGAGGCAGTTGCTCATCCCCAAGGCCGACACGCTCATCCGCAGTGATGACCGGCTGCTCATCTTCGGCACCTCCGAGCAGATCGATGCCTTCGCTCAGGCCTAACCCGGAACCCTCAAAGGAGCCCCTTATGGAGGACGAGATTGTCATTCGCCGCGCCACGCTCTCGGACGTGCTGCTCATCCATCGGCTCATCCAAAGCTATCCGCACGAACTCATTCTGCGCCCAGTCAACAACATCGTCGAGAATATCGACCGCTTTACCGTGGCGCTGCGCGGACGCGAGCTCATCGCCTGCGCCTGCTGGCAGATCTTGCCCGAGATTGGCTGCCCGGAGGGTGCCACCGTCGAGCTCCAGTCCGTGGCCGTCAGCAAGGCCTATCGCGGGCAAGGCATCGGCTCGCGCCTCATCAAGTTCGTCCTGCAGCGCATCAGCGGCTTCAAGCCTGCTCAGGCCATTGTGCTCACCTTCGAGCCGGACTTCTTCGGTCACCTGGGTTTCAAGCAGATCGAGAAGACGCAGATTATCCACAAGATCTACCGCGGTTGCATCTACTGCACCAAGCATACAAACCCCTTCACCTGCCCGGAGATTGCCATGGCCCTGCCAATGGCCTAAAACTTTAGCCTTTCCGTTTTGCCTTTTTCCGGCGAACGTGCTACACTACTCTCATCATTCAACTACTCAAGGAGTCTCAACGATGATCGTTACGACGAAGAAACTGTTCGAGCACGCGTATGGCAAGTATGCCGTCGGCGCTTACAACATCAATAACATGGAGCAGTGCATGGGCCTCTTCCGGGGCTGCATCGAGAGCAAGGCTCCCTTCATTATCCAGATTTCCAAGGGCGCGCGCGGCTACACCGATAAGCTGATGCTCGAGAACGTCATCCGCGCTGCCGATAAGATCTTCCCCGAGGCTGTCTTCGCGGTGCACCTGGACCACGGCGACGAAGCCTCCTGTATCGACTGCATCAACTCCGGCTTCT
>CAMGJH010000184.1 GCA_946056345.1 uncultured Lentisphaeraceae bacterium
GTAGCGAGCACCTCTCAGCCAGTTGCCGCACAGCGGCCTGGCCACCTTCGCGCGAGCGCAGCGAGCACCTCGCGGCCCGAAGGGCCACCTCGCGCTCGCAAAACGAGCTCCATTGTGATATACTGCGGGGCATATGAAACGGTTGTCTCTCTTCCTTGCTATAGCTATGGTGGCTCTGACGGCGGTGGCGCAGGTGCGCGATCGCGGAGCTGCGGGGGAACCGGTGCCGCAGACGGGGAAGCCGGACCTGCGGTGGCTGGATGCCGCGCTCTACGACTCGGGCTTCATCTTCAACGAGGCCGTGCGCGAGGCCTACTACAACCACTGTATGCGCTTGATTGCCCCAGAGTTGCATTTTACCGAACGAACCTGGGAGTGGCTGAACGATCACCCTGCGGTCTTCAATGCCACCTTCGCGCTGGAATATCCGCCGAACCCAAACGTGGTGCACAACTTCGTGAAGTTGGCCAAGTTGGTGGGGCCGGTCTATGCCGAAAAGTACCAGCAACTCTTGATCGCCTTTGCCGTCAAGTATCGCGCTTCGCGGCTGCTCGATAGTTCCCTCTCGGCCGACCGCTACGGCATCGTCAACTCGCGTGAGTTCACCTGGGACCCGAAGCGAAAGGCGGAGTTGGAGGCGCAGGTAGCCCGTCAGCAGGGGTGGTCGGTCAATCACGACGTGGCCGTGCCTAACGACGCGGCGTTCGCGCGCGACACCAATGGGCGCATCTATCAGGACGAGGCCGAACGGAAGCAGCGCCTAACCAACCTCCATAAGCAGTTCGACCTGGGCTCCGACGAGGACGCGAAGCGGACCGTCAACTGGCTCAAGCAGAACAGCAAGACGAAAATCTACGAGATTATGGGCTTGAGCCGCATCGCCTTCTACAACAAGACCGGCATCAGTCTGAAGGAAGGGCGCGAGCCCAAGCAGTTGCCGTGGGACACCATTGCTCATGTGGCGCACCGCTACCCGCCGCGCACCGAAGGCACCATCGTCGAGAACCTCTGCCTGCGCATTATGCGCTACGAGGAAAAGGGCGCCGAGCGCTCAAACCTCTTCCCCCTCTCGCGCGCTCCGTGGCCGCTCCTGCTGCTCCTAACGCAACAAGACCCCGTGGATGAATCGACCTACTGGTGGCTGTGGTACAAGCAGAAGGGCAGTGTGCCGAACTACTCCACCTACTCCTTCGACTACACCAAGCCCGAAATCCGCTACAACGACGGTGCCTGGGACCCCAACTCCACCCCGCGTATTCTCACCGACGGCGGCGTCTGTGGACGCCTCTCGACGATGGCCGAGTTCGCCGAACGTTCCATCGGCACGCCCTCTCAGGGCATGGGTCAGCCCGGCCATCGCGCCTATATGACCTATACCTACACCAATGGCAAGTTCCAGGCCAACATGCACCACTCGGTCGACAACGTGGAGGTCTCCACCGTCGGCTGGCACTTGCCGCCCCTCTTCGGCCCGGTCACCGACCCCAAGACCAAGCTCACCGGCTTTGCCAGGATGAGCAAGGATAACTGCAGCAACTACGACCGCGACAACTTCCGCTGGCACATCGGCCTCTGCGAGGCGATGAACCTGGGTCTGGACAACTGGGAAGCCTCGCGGATGGCCTGCCTGATCCTCGATCTCTACTCCGCCAATGCCGATTCCGCCCTCAACGCCAGCGCCAACCAACAGGAGGCCCTCCTCCGCTCGGCGATGCTCCTGAACATTGCCAACACCGATGTCATCTTCCGCCTGGCCACCGCCCGCAAGGGTAAGGCCAAGAAGATCCTCGACCTCATGCAGGCCTTTGGCAATGGCTTCGTGAGTATCGCCGACGGCGCGGCGAACACCGACCCCCTGGCGCGCAACAGCAACCTTGGCAACACCCAGGCCGGCGCCGACCTCACCGCCCTAATGCGCACTCAGTTCTCCACCTCCGGCCCTCGAAACCAGAAGCGCATCAAGAACCAATGGGCGCTCTTCATCCGCAACGCCATCTTCCTTGGTGCCTTCACCAATATCCCCGACGAGGCCGACCCCAAGTACAACGGCAGCCGTCTGGAGTGGTTCATCGACAAGAAGGCCTACGCCGAGGCCGTGGAAAACGAACTGAAATACCAAAAACGCCTCGGCAACTCCCCCTTCCTGGCGGAAGTCCAACGCCTCAACGACAAGTACGACAAGGTTCGTCTGCGCACCTCCCGAGACGAGACGCGCAACGTGAAGGACGAACGCCAGCGCAAGCAGGCCGAAGAGAACGCGTGGTAATTCTCTCCTCGCGCCGCCCCTTGCCAATCCCCAATCCGTCCCCCTCCCCCAACACGCTATGTTCTTCTTTAGACGCAAACAGCCCAAGCCCACCATCATCCCCCGGGAAGCGCACATCATCTCCCGCCAAAACATCGACGAAGACGCCCTCAAAGTCCTCTACCGCCTAGCCGAGCGCAACCACGAGGCCTACCTCGTTGGCGGTAGCGTGCGTGACCTCCTCCTCGGCCGCACCCCCAAGGACTTCGACGTCGGCACCGATGCCCGCCCCAACGAGATCCGCCGCATCTTCCGCAACTGCTTCCTCGTTGGCCGCCGCTTCCGCCTCGCCCACATCGTCTTCGGCAAAAAGGTCATCGAGACCGCCACCTTCCGTCGCCCTCCGCAGCCCACCGATGTCGCCGACGAGCACGGCCTCTACCAGACCGAGGACAACACCTTTGGCACCCCCGCCGAGTACGCCCTCCGCCGCGACTTCACCGTCAACGGCCTCTTCTACGACATCAAGACCTTCGCCATCATCGACTACGTCGGCGGCCTCAAGGACCTCAAGGCCAAGCTCATCCGCTCGATTGGCGACCCGGCCATCCGCTTTCAGGAAGACCCCGTGCGAATGATGCGCGCCGTGCGCTTCGCCGCCAAACTCGGCTTCGAGATCTGCCCCAACGACATCAAGGCCATCCGCAAGTACGCCCCCACCCTGGCCAACGCCTCCGTCTCGCGCCTCTGCGAAGAAATCCAGCGCCTCTTCGTGCGCGGCGCCACCGAACGCTCCATCCGCCTGGCCCACACCTACGGCCTGCTCGCCGTCCTCCTCCCCGAACTCGACGCCTGGATTGCCGCCTCGGGCGCCAACGCCAACGCCCTCTGGCGCTCGCTTGCCGCGCTCGACCGCTTCGCCGCCTCCCACGAGGTCTCCCCGGCCCTCGCCCTCGCCCTCCTTTACAGCCCTATGGCCGCCGAGCTGATGAGCAAACGCGCCCCCGGCAAGCGCGGCAACGAACGCTTCGCCCGCCGCCAGGCCGCCGAAAAAGCCCTCGCCCCGGCCGTCAAGCAATACCGCCTCCCCCGCGCCGTCTGGATGACCGCCGCCGACATCCTCGAACTCGCCCCACGCTTCAGCCAGCCCCCCCGCGAAGAGATAACGCGCGACCTGCGCTTCCTCAACCATCCCCTCTTCTGCGAGTACCTCGCCGGCGCCCACGTCTTCGCCAACCTCGGCCTCCTCCCCGCCGACCATCTCCCCGCCTGGGGCGAAGCCTACCGCCGTAACGGCCCGCCCTCGCGCGTCGAGGAAGGCGAAGCGCTCCCCGAGCCCCCCAATCCC
>CAMGJH010000185.1 GCA_946056345.1 uncultured Lentisphaeraceae bacterium
GCTCGCGATGACAGAGGACAGATAATAGAAGGCCGCTCCGTCGCGGCACGTGCGCGCCTCTATCCGCCAACATCTATCCGCTCTCCTCCCCCACATCCGCCCGCCCCACGGGCGGATGTGGTATACTGCCGGGTATGAAGAACGAAGAGATTGCTGCGGCCTTTTTGGCCTACTATCAGACCTTCCCGCACGAGGATATGAACGACCTGAAGCTGGCGCACACCCGGCGGGTGGTGGAGAATGCGCGCGCGATTATGGCCTCGCCCGAGTTTCCGCCCGCCCTGCGCGCCGCCGGCGAAACAGCCGCGTGGTTGCACGACCTGGGGCGCTTCCGCCAGTTTATGCAGTATCACACCTTCAGCGACCGCGTGAGCGTGAACCACGCCCTGCTCAGCTGCGGCGAAGTGCTGCGCCTGGGTTGGCTGGACGACCGCGAGGCGAGCGAGCGCAACCTCATCCTGCGCGCCATCGAGTTCCACAACTTGCGCGACCTGCCGCCGAGCCTCTCGCCCGACGAAGCCGCCCTCTCCCACCTGGTGCGCGATGCCGATAAACTCGACATCTTCACCGTCCTGGACGAAGCCATCGCCACCAACTATCTCCCCTCACACCCCGAGGTCTACTGGGGCCTCCCCTTCACCGCCGCCCCCTCGCCCAAAATCGTCGCGGCCATCGAGACGGGCGAAAGCATCGACTATGCCGACATTGCCTCCTTCGCCGACTTCGTCTTCATCCAACTGGCCTGGTGCAACGGCGGCCTCCACTTCCGCGAGAGCTACCGTCTAGCCCAGGCGCGCGGCGAGGTGGCCCAGCGGCGCGATTACCTCGTCTCCATCCTGCCCCAGGAGCGCGCGACCATCGAGCACTGCTGCCAGGTGGCCGAGGCGGCCTTGGCACGGGGAGCCGGCAATGGCCGCTAGACGCGAGGCCTCCGCGCCGGCCGGAGCCAAACCGAAGAAGGCCGCCCCCAAACGTTCGCGCAAGGCTGCCCCCGAAGGGCGCAGCAAGCGGCTGTGGCGGTGGCTGAGCGCAGCGGCCGTGGCCCTCGCCCTCACGCTGGGCAACCTCTTTGCCCATCAGCCGACCGCCGTGCGCGCAGGCTATGGTGCCCTCGAGCCCACGCTAGAAGCCATCGGCGCCATCACGGCCGACCTCACCGACCGCCTGGGCCTCACCGGTCGCGACGCGCAGATCCCCTACACCCAGGAGCCCGGCAAGGGGCCGCTCCCCTTCGGCGTGCCGCAGGTGAAGGACCCCACCCTGGCCCCGCGCGACATCCGCCTGCTCAAGCGCCAAGGCTATTGGGTGGGCTACTCTCCCTCGCTCGGCCACCCGGTCTGGGCTGCCTACGCCGTGCCCACCCAAAAGCTTCTCTCCGGTTCGCCGCCGCGCCCGCCCTTCGAGCAGGACAAGGAGGTCCCCGGCTCGCCCACCCCCGAGGCCTACACCGGCTCGGGCTACGACCGCGGCCACCTGGCCCCCAACTCGGTCATCGCCACGCGCTACGGCAAGGCCGCCCAAAAGCAAACCTTCCTGATGACGAATATCGCCCCGCAGCGGCCCGACCTCAATCGCGGCCCCTGGCGCGAGCTCGAGCAGACGATTGCCGACGACCTCTCCGGGATTGGCGACACCCTCTGGGTCATCGTCTGCACCGTCCCCGACGCGCGCAAACCCAAGCTCAAGCGCGGCCGCGTGCGCATTCCCGGCGGCTTCGCGATGGTCATCGCCTCCATTCACCGCGGCCACCTGCGCGCCATCGGTGCCTATATGCCCCAGGAGACCCCCGCCTCCAAGCGCCCGCGCTACTGCTTCCGCTCGATTCGCGACCTGGAATCGCGCACGGGGCTCGACTTCTTCCCCGCCCTCTCCGCCGAAGCGCAGTCCGCCCTCGAAACGCCCGAGGTGACGCGCTTCTGGCCGGCCTGGGGAGGTGCGCGATGATCCCCGCCCACCCCGCCACCCGCCTGGCCATTGGCTTTGACACCTCTCTGCGCTCGACCGGCATTGGCATCGTCGAGGCCCTCGGCAGCCGCCGTCTGGCCCGCTATTACGCCCCCGTGCGCATCCCCGCCAAGCTGCCCCTCTCCGCTGCCCTCGCCCGCCTCGATGCCGAGGTCGCCCGGCTCTTGGATGAGTTCCAGCCCGCCGAGGCCGCCCTGGAAGGGGTCTTCTTTGCCCGCAACGCCCGCACCGCGATGATTCTCTGCCACGCCCGCGGCGTGGTGGTGGCCAACTGCGCCAAACGCAACATCCCGGTCTACGAATACTCGCCCTCGGAGGTCAAGCGCGCGGTCACCGGCGTGGGCTCGGCCGAGAAGGAGCAGGTCCAGGCAATGGTCGCGCGCATCCTCTCCCTCCCCCCGCCCATCCAAAACGATGCCGCCGACGCGCTGGCCATCGCCCTCGCGCACCTCAACCGCATCTCCGGCGTGCGCGCCCTTCAACCCAACACCCTCTAAGGTCCAGATTATGCGCTTACGCTTATTTGCTCGCTGCGCTCGCGATGACAGAGAACAGATGACAGATGACAGAAGGCCTTCGGCCTCTCCGTCGCGGCTTGCCGCGTACTGTCGACTGTCGACTGTCGACTGTCGACTATTCTCCCTCCCACTCGTCCTGCTCCTCGCGCTGCTTTCCGGTTGCGCCCGGCGGCCCTTCCACAACCTGCCAGAGGCCCTCGGGTTGCCTCCCGGCACGGAACGCGTGCTGACCGAGACGCAGGTCACCCTGCGCGGCGGCGGACATACCTTCACCTTCGACCGCGGCAAACGCACCGCCACCCTCGATGGCGCGCGCTATTACCTCCACGAGCCCGCCACAATGAACGCCCTCGGGGCCAAGGATAGCGCCCTCATCCGCCAAGCCATCGTCCGCCCCACCCCGCCCCCCGCGCGCGCCACCATCCTCCTTGACCCCGGCCACGGCGCGAGCGACACCGGTTGCCGCGTCGGCAAGACCCACGAAAAGAACATCACCCTCGCCGTCGCCCTCGAAGTCAAGCGCCTCCTCGAAGCCCAAGGCCACCGCGTCTTGATGACCCGCGCGGCCGATGGCCCGCAACGCTCGCTCGAGGAACGCGCACAGATGGGCGCAGCCAACGCCATCGATGCCTTCGTCTCCATCCACGTCAACTCCGCAGCCAATGCCGAGGCCCGCGGCATCGAAGTCTACACGCTCCCCGCCCCGGGCTGCGACGGGACCGCCGCCAACTCGCCCGCGCGCGCCCCGATGGTCGGCCAAGCCCACCTCCCGGCCGCCACGCGCCTGGCCTTCTGCGTCCAACAAGCGCTCCTAACAATGGAGGCCCCCGCGCCGGCCGATCGCGGTCTGCGCCACGCCCACTTCAAGGTCTTGCGCGACACCCCGGCCCCCGCCATCCTCATCGAAATGGGCTTCCTCACCAACGCCCAAGACTTCCCCCTCCTCGCCGAAGCCGCCGGCCAGCAACGGTTAGCGGTCGCCATCGCCCGCGGCCTCAACACCGCCTTTACGCCCTGACCGCGCGCGCTCGCCTCGGGAAGCACGCCACCGCCACCAACGCGCAGAGGGCCATCAGGTAGATATAGAAGAGAT
>CAMGJH010000186.1 GCA_946056345.1 uncultured Lentisphaeraceae bacterium
GAGCTCCTCCTGGGCCAGCGCTACCCGGCGAGCGACCTGCGCGGCGGCACCCCCGCCGAGAATGCCGCCATCCTCCGCGCCATCCTCGAAGGGCGCGAGCGCGGCGGCGCGCGGTCGGTCGTGGCCCTCAATGCGGGTGCGGCCATCTACATCTCCGGCCGCGCGGAAACCCTGGCCGAGGGCTACCGCCTGGCCGGCGAGGCGATCGACTCGGGTGCGGCCTTGGCCAAGCTCGAAGCCTTGGTGGAGGTGAGCCGTGGTGCCTGATATTCTCCAGCGGATTGTGGCGGCCAAGCGCGAGACCCTCGCCGCGACCAAGGCGCTCACCCCCGAGCGCGAGCTCCGCGCCCGTTGCCGCGACCTGCCGCCCACGCGCGGCTTCACCCGTGCCCTGGCCGAACCCGGCGTGCGGATTATCGCCGAGGCGAAGAAGGCCTCGCCCTCCAAGGGGCTGATTGCGCCGGACTTCGACCTCGAGCGCATCGTCCGCGCCTACGAGGCCAATGGCGCGGCGGCCTGTTCCATCCTCACCGAGGAGCGCTTCTTCCTGGGCTCGCTCGAGAACCTGCGCCGCGCCCGAGCCGCCGTCGAGCTCCCGCTCCTGCGCAAGGACTTCCTCTTTGAGCCCTATCAGCTGCTGGAGGCGCGCGCAGCCGGGGCCGACGCGGTGCTCCTGATTGCCGCGATGCTCCCCGATGCGCAACTGGCGGACCTCGCGGGCGAAGCGCACGCGCTGGGGCTGGACGTTCTGGCCGAGGCGCACGATGCCGAGGAGGTGGCGCGGTTGGTAGCGCTGGGGCTGCGCGTGATTGGCGTGAATGCCCGCAACCTGCGCACCTTCGCCACCGACCTCTCCGGCGTGCGCGCCCTGCTCGCGCAGATCCCCGAGCCCTGCCTCGCCGTGGCCGAGAGCGCCATCACCTCCCGCGCGGATATGGCGCAGGTCGGCGCCCGCCGCTTCCTCATTGGCGAAGCGCTGATGCGCCGGCCAGAACTGCTCCCGGAGCTGCTGGCATGAGGGTCAAAATCTGCGGCATCACCACCCCCGAGGACCTGCGGCTAGCCGATGCCGCCGGGGCCGACTACGCCGGCATCATCCTCGCGCCCGGCTCCAAACGCTTCGTCTCCGCCGCGCAGCTCGCCGAGCTCGGGCGCGTGCCGAAGCGCTGCAAGCGCGTGGGCATCTTTGTCCGCGCCACGCCGCGCACCATCGCCCGGGCCGTGCGGCTGGGGCGGTTGGACGTGGTGCAGCTCTATCACTGCACCTTCCGCCGCGCAGGGGTGGAGGTCTGGCAGGCCACGCCGCGCCCGGGCCGTTGCGCCGCGGTGGTGCTCGATGCCGCGCCCGGTCAGGGGCAGGTGGGCGATTGGGCGAAGGCCGCGCGCGTGGCGCGTCGGCGGCGGGTCGTCCTGGCCGGCGGCCTCACCCCCGAGAATGTGGCCCAAGCGGTGGCGGCGGTCCGCCCTTGGTGCGTGGATACCGCCAGCGGCACGGAGGCCCGCGCCGGCATCAAGGACCCCCACAAAGTGAACGATTTCATCCGAAAGGCAAAAGCATGAGCAAACACTACGGCATCTATGGCGGACAGTACGTCCCCGAAACCCTCATCCCCACGCTCGCCGAGATTGACAGCGCCTACCGGCAGGCCATCCAAGACCCGGCCTTCTGGGCGGAATACGACGCGTTGATGAAGGACTACGTCGGCCGCGAATCGCCCCTCTACCACGCCCGGCGCCTCTCCGAGGCCCTCGGCGGCGCGCAAATCTACCTCAAGCGCGAGGACCTCAACCACACCGGCGCCCATAAGGTCAACAACGTCATCGGCCAGGTCCTGCTCGCCAAGCGGATGGGCAAGACGCGCCTGATTGCCGAGACCGGCGCAGGAATGCACGGCGTGGCCACCGCCACCGTCGCCGCCCTCTTCGGGCTGCCGTGCGAGGTCTACATGGGCGCGCTGGACGTCGAGCGCCAGGCGCCGAATGTGGACCGGATGCGCGCCCTAGGGGCCACGGTCGTGGCGGTGGAGAGCGGCTCGCGGACGCTCAAGGACGCGATGAACGAAGCGATCCGCGACTGGGCGGCCAGCGCCGAGCACACCTTCTACGTCATCGGCACCGTGGCCGGCCCCGCGCCTTACCCCGAGATGGTCGCCGAGTTCCAGTCGGTCATCGGCAAGGAGGCCCGGCGGCAGTGCCTGGCCAAGCTCGGGCGCCTGCCCGACGAGGTCCTGGCGTGCGTGGGTGGCGGCTCGAACGCGATGGGCATCTTCGCCGGCTTCCTGCAGGATACCACCGTGCGCCTGACGGGCGTGGAGGCCGGCGGGCGCGGCCTCGCCTCGGGCGAGCACGCGGCCAGCATCAATGGCGGCACCGTCGGCGTCCTCCACGGCTGCAAGACCAAGCTGCTGCAGACCGCCGAGGGGCAGGTCATCGAGGCCTACTCCGCCTCGGCCGGGCTCGACTACCCCGGCGTCGGCCCCGAGCACTGCTTCTTGGCCGACCTCGGCCGCGTCCGCTACGCTGTCTGCGACGACGAGCCGGCCATCCAGGCCTTTGACGCGCTCTGCCGCTACGAGGGCATCATCCCGGCCCTGGAGAGTTCGCACGCCCTGGCCGAGGCCCTGCGCATCGCCCCCACCCTGCCGCACGAGGCCGTCCTGCTGGTCAACCTCTCGGGCCGCGGCGACAAGGATATGGGCAACGTTTCCGGCTGGAAGGCCCGCCACCCCGACTACCGCTTCCGCCCCCTGAGCAAGTAAAGGAGCCCCTATGAACCGTCTTCAACAAGCTTTCGCCGCCGCCAACGCCCAGGGCCGCCCCGCGCGCGTCCTCTTTATGCCCTGCGGCTTCCCCTCCAAGGCCGCCTCCCTCGAGGCGATGGAAACCCTCGTCGCCGGCGGGGCCGACGTCCTGGAGTTGGGCGTGCCCTTCTCCGACCCCATCGCCGACGGCGCGGTCATCCAGGCCGCCAGCCAGCAGGCCCTGAAAGATGGCGTGAACCTCTCGGACATCCTGGCCTTGGCCACCGAGCTGCGCGAGCGCCACCCCGCCCTGGGGCTGGTGCTCTTCTCCTACTTCAACCCCTTGCTCGCCTACGGCCCCGAGCGCCTCTGCGCCGACGCCGCCAAGGCCGGTATCGACGGCCTGCTGGTGGTCGACGTGCCCTACGAGGAGCAGGATGAGTTCAAGCCGCTGGTCACCGCCGCCGGCCTCTCCTGGATTCCCCTCGTCTCCCCGGCCACCAGCCCCGAGCGCGCCGCCAAGCTCATCGAGGGCTGCGACGGCTTCGTCTACGTCATCACCGTGCGCGGCATCACCGGCGAGCGCAAGGCCCTCCCTCCTGAGCTCGCCGACCGCCTCGCCGCCCTCCGCCGCGTGACCTCCCTCCCCCTCGCCGCCGGCTTTGGCATCTCCGACGCGGCCACCGCCGCCGAGATTGGCCGCCACGCCCAGGGTATCGTGGTCGGCTCCGCCGCTGTCCGTGCCCTCGCCGAAGGCGGCACCGCGGGCCTGGCAGCCTTTATGGAGCGGCTGAAAGGATAGTCGTCAGTC
>CAMGJH010000187.1 GCA_946056345.1 uncultured Lentisphaeraceae bacterium
CCAGGACGATGCAGAAGCCCAGCGGACCCCATTCGCCGCCGGCCTCGCCACTGGCAAAGGGCAGCCACACGTTCATCCCGAAGATGGAGGCGATGAGGGTGGGCACGGCCAGGACGATGGTCATCGACGTGAGGAACTTCATCACGTTGTTGAGGTTGTTGTTGATGATGGAGGCGAAGGCATCGAGGGTGCCGGTGAGGATGTTGCTGTGGATGGAGGCCATCTCCAGCGCCTGCTGATACTCGATGCGCACGTCTTCAAGGACATCGAGGTCATCTTCGTCAATCGCGAGCTGGCGGGAGGTGCGGATGCGGCCGAGGAGGATGTCGTCGGCCTTCAGCGAGGTGGTGAAGTAGACGAGGGACTTCTCGATGTTCAAGAGGCGCATCAAGCCCTCGTTGGAGATGGACTCGTGGAGGTCTTGCTCGACCATGTCGGCGCGCTGGCGGATGTCGCGCAGGTAGCGCAGATAGAGGATGGCCGCGTGCCAGAGCAGGTGGAAGGTGAAGCGGAACTTCTGCTCGGGCGGGCAGACGCGCCGGATCTGGTCCAGGAAGCTGGCGGCAATGGGCGTGGGGCGGTTGCAGACGGTGATGACGGCATTGGAGGTGTGGACCACGCCCAAGGGCAGGGTGTTGAAGGGGTGGAGATTCTCGTTGGGCTCGTGGTAGGGCACGTGGACGACGATGAGGACGGTGCCGTCGTCGTCAATATCCATACGCGGCCGTTCGTCGCGGTCGAGCGGGTCGGAGATGAACTCGCGCGAGACGCCGGTGAGGGTCTGCACGCGGAGGATTTCTTCGGTGGTCGGGTCGGCCAAGTTGACCCAGCAGGGCCCGTCGGGGGTGACCACTTCGCGTAGGCTGCCATTGACCCACTGGTAGATTGAGAGCATTGCTTATCCCTCCTTTTTAGCGCGCGGGCTGCTGGGCAACCAGCGCCGCCTCAAAGTCCTTCATCTTCCGCTTCTGCAAGAACGCGTAGCCCTTGAGCATCCAGAGTTTGCGCAGGCGCAGGTGGCCCAGGAAGAGGAGCGTGCGGTTGTTCGGGAAGCCTCCGGGCACCGGCGGAATCTGCTTGGTGCGGGCATCGTAGTAGTAGCGGAAGTAGTGCTTGTAGACCGACGAGAGGTCCGCCAGCTTCAGCAGCTTGCGCACCCAGCGCGGCTGGAAGCGGTGGAGCCCCACGCCCGATTGGAAGTCAATCAGCGCCGGCTTGTTCCCCGGCATGACCAGGACGTTCTTGGCGTTGCGCGCGTCCAGATGCGTGACCCCGCGCCGGTGCAGCGCGCACATCAGCCGCTCCAGGTCCCGGAAGAAGCTCGCCGGCAGATAAGTTATCTCGCCCTGCAGCTTGCCGCGCTCGATGGAGGTGTTGCGCTGGTTCAGGTCCCCCAACGTCTCGCCCGGCAGCAGCTCCATTCCAAAGGCAAAGGCCCCCGCGCGGAAGACCCCCTGCGGCACCCCCGCGACCCCCTCCAAGCGCTTGAGCAGCGCGAATTCGTGGCTCACCATCCACCGCCCCCAGGTCCAGCGGATCCACCACGGGCAGCGCCCAAAGTCTTTGATCACCACCTCGCGCCCCTGCCACGCCAAGGCATAGACCCGCGCATTCCCCGCGCGCCCCTTGCTCAAACAACGCGCCGGGCCCTGTTCCCAATCCTGCCGAGTCGGTTTCTCTGTCGTCATACGCCTCTCTCCGTTGGTGGTTGCGCCCTAGTCTATCACAATTACAAACGCCGCGCAGGATGAGCAACCACAAAGGCACGCAGGTTAGCAACCACAAAGGCACGCAGGTTAGCAACCACAAAGAACACAAAGAGCACAAAGAAAGGCACGCAGGGAAAGGGGGAATGCACGCTAGACTGCGCAGAAGGCACGCAGGTTAGCAACCACAAAGAACACAAAGAGCACAAAGAATGGTACGCCGAAATGGGCCATGTGAAAGGGAGGCACGCAGGATTTAACCACAAAGAAACACAAGGATACGCAAAGAAGCACAAAGGCGACCTTGTCACGCCATGTAGTCAGTGGTGCAGGGTCTGCTCCGCAGGCCACTCGGTGGCGTTAGAGCACGCCGAGGGCGTGGAGATAGCGCACGACGCCGTTGTCGGTGTTGGCGGGGGCGCGGTGGGGGCAGAGGGCGAGCAGGTCGGGGTGGGCGTTGGCCATTGCGACGGCGTGGGTGCCGAGGGTCATCATCTCGGCATCGTTGAGGTAGTCGCCAAAGACGACGGCCTGGGCGGGCTTGAGGCCGCGCTGGCGGAGGAGAGCGGCAAGGGCGCGGCCCTTATTGATGCGCGCGGGCTGAACGTCGATCCAGCAGGGGCTGGAGTGGATGACGCGCAGGTCGGCGCGGGCGAAGGGGGCGAGGCGCTGCCAAAGGATGCCGCCGGCATCGGGGTGGTAGATAGCGGCCTTGCAGATGCGCATGGGCGCAAGCGGGTCGAGCGGCAGGTGCTCGCTGCGGGAGAAGTAGTGGCCCACGGCCTCGAAGTTCGCCGGGTAGGCATCGTCAACCCAGGCGCAGGTGGCCCCGCAGAGGACCGGGGTGGCCCCGGGCACGCGCCGAGCGGTAGCAATTACGTCGGCAAAGAAGTCCACCGGCGTGAGGTCCTCGAAGAAGGGTTCGCACGCACCCCCGAGCAGCGCCAGGGCGCCATTCTCGGCAATGATATCCAGCGCCAGGCCCAGCTCGGCAAACTGCGCCTGGAGGTTGGCCAACTGCCGGCCGCTGGCGATGGCCCAGCCGATGCCGCGCGCGGCCAAGTGACGGACAATGGCCGGAAAATCCGGGGGTAGACGCCGCTGGCCATCGAGCAGCGTGCCGTCCATATCGGTGACGATGAGGCGGGGAGGGGGAAGCGGCGCGGTCATACGAGGCCCTTGTCGAAGGAGCCGGAGCGGAAGCCCGCTAGGTCGAGCGTCACGAAGGGGTAGCCTGCGGCTTGGAGGAGGTTGAGGAGCTCTTCGCGGTGGGCGAGGACGGTCTGGAAGGCCTCCGGCGGCACCTCCAGGCGGGCGAGGGGCAGGTGGTCGCGCACACGCAGCTCGCGCACGTCGGGGAGGAGGCGGCGGAGGAGGGCCTCGCAGAGGCCGACGCGCTCGAGGCCCTCGGCGGTGATGGCCGTGCCGTAGGGGAAGCGCGTGGCCAGGCAGGGCGCGCTCGGCTTCTGCGCCACGCTCAGCGCCCACGCGGCGGCCAGCGCGCGGATCTCGGGCTTGGTGAGCCCCGCCTCGGCCAAGGGCGAACAAATGCCCAGCTCCGCCAAGGCCTTGCGGCCCGGCCGCCACCCGGCGCTGTCGCCGGCGTGCGTGCCCTCCATCACCGTGGAGAGTCTCTCCGCCTCGGCCAGGGCCAGTAGCTGACTAAAAAGCGTGCGCTTGCAGTGGTAGCAACGGTCGGGTGGATTGGCCACGACGGCCGCGTTCTGCAAGGTGTCGATGTGCAACAGGCGGTGGGCCACGCCGAGCTGCCGAGCCACTGCGGCCGCTTCCTCCCCCTCGCGCACCAGGTGAAAGGGCGTGGCCGCCGTCACCGCCAAGAGCT
>CAMGJH010000188.1 GCA_946056345.1 uncultured Lentisphaeraceae bacterium
GGCACTTTCCCAACGCGCAGGCGCCCCGCCAGGAGCGCCTGCGCGTTTTTCTTGGCCGCAGCACGCGCAAGAGGCTTGCGTTTCGGGGACGTAATTTGGTATCGTTGCAATGTATCTTTAACACAACCAAGGAGTCCGCAATGGAACTGAAAGGTAGCAAGACTGAGAAGAACCTGTGGGAGGCCTTTGCCGGCGAATCCCAGGCCCGCAACAAGTACACCTACTTCGCCTCCGTGGCCAAGAAGGAGGGCTATGTACAGATCTCCAAGATCTTCGAGGAGACGGCCAATAACGAGAAGGAGCACGCCAAGCTGTGGTTCAAGCACCTCCAGGGCATCGGCAACACCGCCGAGAACCTGAAGGCCGCCGCCGAGGGCGAGAACTACGAGTGGACCCAGATGTACAAGCAGATGGCCGACGAGGCCGAGGCCGAGGGCTTCACCGAAATTGCCCGCCAGATGCGCGCCGTCGCCGAGGTCGAGGCCCGCCACGAGGAGCGCTACAACGCCCTGGCCAAGAACATCGAGACCGGCGAAGTCTTCGTCCGCACCGGCAAGAACCGCTGGGAGTGCCTGAACTGCGGCGCAATCGTCATCAGCGACAAGGCGCCCGAGCTCTGCCCGGTCTGCAAGCACCCCAAGGCCTACTTCGCCCTGGAAGCGCGGAACTACTAATCCCCTCCGCCCCGGGTGCCACGCCGCGCCCGGGGTCTTTCTTTTCTCTATGCGCCTGGCGCTCTTTGCCGATAGCGCGCCCCAATTCCTCGAGCGCGCGCTCCTCGCCGAGGCTAACCGCCGTGCCTTCCCGCTGGAGGTGCGCAGTTGGGCTTTCGCCTCCCCCTTGGCGGTGCGCGAGGAGCTTGCGGCCTTCGCGCCCGATGCGCTCTTGCTCTGGGCGTGCACCGAGGCCCGGCGCTTCCCGGAGGTCGAGCCCCTCCTCGCCCTTCCTTATCCCCTTTACTGCTACACCGCCGTCTCGGCCGATGACGGCACCTGCGGCTCCTTGGCCCTGACCCGCCCCAGCACCCTCCGCGCCCAGGTAATGGCCTGGAACGGTCGCCTCGTGGCCTTGGCCCAGGCTAATGAGCAGCTCGCGCTGATTGACCTCGACCTTCTCCAAGCGCGGCTCGGGCGTCAGGTCACCTTCGATGCGCGGCTCTGGGAGTGCGCCTCCGTGGCCATCGCCCCGCCTGCCCTGCCCGACCTCGCGCGCCTGACGCTCGATGCCCTCGCCGTCCGAGCCGGCAGCGCGTTGCACAAGGTCCTGGTGACCGACCTCGATAACACCTTGTGGGGCGGCATTGTCAGCGAAGGCGGGGTGGCCAGTCTGGACTTCGAGGCCCCCGGCCGTGCAGTCTATCGCCGCTGGCTCAAGGCCCTCGCCGCGCGCGGCGTGCTGCTGGCCGTTGCCTCGCACAACGATCGCCCCCTGGCCCTCGAGGCCCTTGCCCACCTGCCCCCGGGGCTCGCCGCGGCGGACTTTGCCGCCATCGAGGCCGATTGGGGCCCCAAACACGCCCAACTCCGGCGCATTGCCGAGGCCCTTCACGTGGGGCTCGATGCCCTGGTCTTTGTGGACGACCGGGCCGAAGAGCGGGCCGCCATCCGCGCCGCGCTCCCGCAAGTGGCCGTGCCCGAGGTGCCGGCCGACCCTGCCCTCTGGCCCGAAGCGCTCGCCGCCGCCAACCTCTTCGAGTGTGCCCAGGTCACGGCCGATGACCTGCTACGCGCCACTTCGTTGCGAGACGAGGCTCAGCGCAAGGTCCTCGCCGCCGAACTCCCCGACCCTGCCGCCTACATCGCCTCCTTGCAGCAGCGCCTCACCCCCGAGCCCCTCACCCCGGCCAACCTGGCGCGTGCCGCCCAGCTCACCCAGCGCTGCAACCAATTCAACCTCCGCGCCACGCGCCACACCGCAGTCGAACTCGCCGGCAAGCGCGGCTGGCTCTATCGTCTGGAGGACCGCTTTGGCGACCTCGGGCTCATCGCCGCCGTCGTGCTGGAGGAGCAGCCCGGTCAGCCGCCCTTCATTGAAAGCTGGGTCATCAGTTGCCGCGCCCTTCACCGCGGCGTGGAAGATCTCATCCTCGACCACCTGCGCCAGACCCTCGGCGCTTTCCGCCTAGAATACGTGCCCACGCCGCGCAATGGGTATTGCGCGGCGGTGATGCTTGCTGCGCAGCAGCAAGCGATAGACGATAGACGTTAGACGAGAAGGCGGGGGCCTGAGGTGAAAGGCCCGGCCAAAAATCCATCCAAGCCCATCCGTCGCGGAAACGCGTCCTGTTGCCTGTCGACTGACGACTGCCGACTATAAACCCTTAAAGATGGCCCCGGGGGCGGGAGCGATGGGGTTGGGATAGCCCTCTTCGCGCAAGATTTGGCACATCGCCTGGACCTTCTCGTCTTCGCCGTGGACGGCAAAGACGTGCTTGACCGCGCCCTTGGCGTTGACGGCGCGGACCCAATTACGCAGGGCGATGCGGTCGGCGTGGGCGGAGAGGGCGTTGATGGTGTGGACGCGGGCCTGGAGGTCGAACTCCTCGCCGAAGATTTTGAGGGGGCTCTGCAGCTCGACAATGCGCCGACCGAGGGTGCCTTCGGCCTGGTAGCCGACGATGAGGATGATGTTGCGCGGGTCGCCGACGCCATTTTGCAGATGGTGAAGGATGCGCCCGCCTTCGCACATGCCACTGGCAGCAATGACGATCATCGGGCCCTGGGCGTGGTTGAGCGCCTTGGATTGGTCTGGGGTGGCGAGGAACTGCAGCCCGGGCATCTTGAAGAGGTCGACCCCCTGGCGGAGGAGCTCGCTGGCCGCTTCGCCGTAGCACGCGGTATGCTTGGCGTAGATCTGGGTGGCCTTGAGGGAGAGGGGGGAGTCGACGTAGATGGGCAGGTGCGGGATGCGCCCTTCGCGCAGAAGCTGGTTGAGGAAGAAGAGGATTTGCTGCGTGCGCCCAACGCTGAAGGCCGGAATGATGAGCTTGGCGCGCTGTTGGGTGATGTCGAGGATATAATCGCGCAGACGGCCGAGGATGTTGGCGCGCGGCGGGTGTTCGCGGTCGGCATAGGTGGATTCCACGAGCAGCACATCGGGGCCTTCAACGACCTCCGGCGGGGGGATAATCGGCTGGCCCGGCTGGCCGAGGTCGCCCGAGAAGAGCAGGCGGCGGTAGGTGCCATTGGGCTGCTTGGCGAAGAGCTCGACGAGGGCCGAGCCGAGAATGTGGCCGGCATTGTGGAAGACCGCGCCGACGTTGTTGCCCAGGTCAATCACGCGCTTGTAGGGCACGCCGCGCATCTGCGAGAGGGTGCGCTCGACATCCTGCTCCAAATAGAGCGGCTCGAAGAGGCGCTTGCCCTCGGCCTGGCGGCGGCGGTTGACGATGAGCAGATCGTGCTGGGCGATGTAGGCGCAGTCGCGGAGCATAGGGTCGCAGAGGTCGCGCGTGGCCTCGGTGGTGTAGATGGGGCCGCGATAGCCGGCGCGCACGAGCGAGGGCAGGTTGCCGCTGTGGTCAATGTGCGCGTGGG
>CAMGJH010000189.1 GCA_946056345.1 uncultured Lentisphaeraceae bacterium
GACGAGCACTACCAGAGCCTCAACCTCTCCCAGGCCCTGCTTATTGTGGCCTACGAGCTTTACACCGCCACTGGCACCTACGTCAGCCCCGTGGAGGAGGCCGTCTCGCTGGCTAGCCAAGCCACCAAGGAGGCGCTGATGCGCAAGTGGCGTCAGGCAATGCTCGATGTGGGCTTTATGGATGAGCAGAAGGCCGAGCACATGATGCAGGGCTTTCAGCGTATCTTCTCGCGCGGGGTGAAGACCGATCCCGACGCGCGCATTATGCTCGGTGTGGCCCACCAGACCAGTTGGGCCGGTAAGCACGCCACCGGCGGCGGGCTGGCCTAAGCGGAGGGTAGCACGATGGCATCCATTCATCTCATTGGCATTGGGGGCGTGGGGATGAGCGCCCTGGCCCAGGCCTTCCTGGACAAGGGGTGGCAGGTGAGCGGCTCCGACCGCCTTTGCGCCCAGGGCATCGACACGCCCACCCTGCGGACCCTGCGCGGCGAGGGCGTGCGCCTGACCCCGCAGGATGGCTCGGGCATCGAGGCCGGGCAGGTGGTGGTCTACTCCACGGCCATCGAGGAGGATAACCCCGACCTCGTGGCCGCCCGGCGTCTGGGATGCCCGCTCCTTCACCGCGCCGCTGCCCTCGCCAAGCTCGCCGAGGGCCACGAGCTCATCGCTGTCACCGGCACCTGCGGCAAATCCTCGGTGACCGCTCTCCTCGGCCACCTTCTTACCGCCTGCGGACGCGACCCGGCCATCATCAATGGCGCGGAGATTGTCGGCCTGGAGCAGGGCGGCGCGCGCATCGGCTCGGTCCGCGCCTCCGCCTCGCCCAGCAGCCTGATGGTGGTGGAGGCCGACGAATCCGACAAGTCCCTGATGGGCCTCTCGCCCCGCCATGTCATCGTCACCAACGCCTCCAGCGACCACTTCCCCAAGGCCGAGGCCGAGGCCCTCTTCGGCGCCTTCAAGGCCAAAGCCTCCGGTGTCGTCATCGACACCTCAGGGCTGCCGCCCGAGCCGCCCCCCGCCGGCAGCGGTTGGGAGGCGCGCTTCACCTGGCGCGGCCGCGAGTGGGTGCTGCCGATGCCCGGCGCGCACAATGTGGCCAACGCCAAGGCCGCGCTCGCGATGGCCCTTGCGCTTGGTTGCCCCGAGGCGGCCCTGGCCGAGGCCCTCGCCTCCTTCCGCGGCATTCGCCGCCGCCTCGAGCGTCACGGCACCTGCGCCGGCGCGGATGTCATCGACGACTATGCCCACAATGTCGAGAAGCTTGCCGCCGCCTGGCAGACCCTGCAGCGGGCCTTCCCCGAGGGCGTTTTTGGTCTGTGGCGCCCCCACGGCTACGCCCCCCTGCGCAAGATGCTCGATCCGCTCGCGACGATGTTCAACGCCACCGTGCGCCCGTGCGATCGCCTCCTCCTCCTACCGGTCTACGATGCCGGCGGCTCGGCCGACCGCTCCATCTCCTCGGCCGACCTCCTCGCGCGCCTGACCTGCCCGGCCGAAGCGGTGGCCGACCTCGCGGCCGCCGAGGGGCGCCTGCGCGAGCTGGCCCGCCCCGGCACCGCCTTGGTCACCTTTGGTGCGCGCGATCCGGGCTTGAGCGCCCTCGCCCAGCGCCTGGCCACCCCTCAATCGTGAGCACGCCTATGCTTGAGCTCCTCGACGCCTTCCTCGACATTTGGCTGGATATGGCCCCGTGGCTCCTCGTGGGCTTCGTTGTGGCCTTCCTCTGTTCCTACGCGCTCAACGAGCACTGGATGCGCCGTCACCTCGGAGGCAGCGGCTGGTTGCCCATCGTCAAGGCCTCGCTCTTCGGGCTGCCGCTGCCCATCTGCTCGTGCGGCGTGCTCCTGGTGGGGCTGGCGATGCGCAAGAATGGCGCGCGCAAGGCCCCCGTCTGCGCCTTCCTCGCCTCCACCCCGCAGTCGGGCACCGACGCGCTGCTGGTGAGTTGGCCGCTCCTGGGGCCGGTGCTGACCCTCGGCCGCTTCCTCTGCGCGATGGCCTCGGGGCTGGTTTCGGGCGCGCTGGTGCGTTGGTTTGGCATTGCCCAGCCCCCGCCGCAGGAGACCGAGGACCTCAAGGGCGACTGCGCCGCCCTCTGCGCCTGTCACCATCACGACAGCGACCACCCCCACCACGAGGGCGAGGCCCACCACCACGAGTTCGCCGACCGCCGCACCCGCCTGCGTGAGGCCGCCCGCTACGCCTTTGTCCACCTCCCCGGCGAGGTCGCCCCCTTCCTCTTCCTGGGCGTTCTCTGCGCCGCGCTGCTTGGTCACTTCCTCCCCGAAGGCCTCCTCCAGGGCCTTCCCCGCGCCGCCGCCTACGCCCTGGCCATCCTCATCGGCATCCCCTCCTACGCCTGTTCGCTGGCCATCGTGCCGGTGGCTGCCGTCCTCATCGCCCAGGGCCTTCCTCCCGGCGCGGCCTTTATCCTGATGACCTGCGCGCCGACGGTCAACGTGGCCTCCCTCCTTATTCTCAACCGCGAGTTTGGCTGGCGCACCGTCCTCTCCTTCCTCGCCGGCATCGTCCTGGTGGCGCTCATCTTTGGCGCGGCGATTGACTGCCTGAGTCCCGCCGCCCTCGCCTTGCCGCCCTTCTCGACCACCGAGGCCCACGCCCACGCGCACGACCACGCGCCGGCCTTCTTCGCCCTGGTCCCGGTGGCGCTTCTCCTCCTGCACGGCTTTGTGCGGACCCATCTCGGCCACCGCCATGGATGAGCCCACGCTCTTGCGCGCCCGGGCCTTGCTCGGGGACGAGGCGATGGTCCGCCTGGCCGCCGCACGCATCTTGGTCGTGGGGCTTGGGGCTGTGGGCGGCGCGTGCGTCGAGGCCCTCGCCCGCAGCGGGGTCGGCCGCCTCTTCCTGGTTGATGGCGACGCCTTTGAGCTCTCCAACCTCAACCGCCAGCCCTTCGCCTCCCTCCCCGCCATCGGCCGCCCCAAGAGCGAGGTCACCTGCGAGCGTCTCCGTCTCATCGCCCCGACCTGTGCCACGCAGTCCCAGACCTGCCGCCTCACCGCCGACAATGTCGAGCAGCTCCTCGATTGGGCCGCCCCCACGGCTGTGGTCGATGCCATCGATGATGTCCCCGCCAAGGTCGCCCTCCTCGAATGCGCCCGCCGGCGCGGTCTCCCCGCCTGGTCGGCGATGGGTGCCGCCCGGAAGCTCGACCCCACACGTCTCCGCGTCACCGACCTCGCCAAGACCCAGGTCTGCCCCCTCGCCCGCGCCGTTCGTCAGGCCCTCCGCCGCCGCAACATCGAGCGCGGCATCCGCGCCGTCTGGTCCGATGAGCCCCCGCGCCCCCTCGGTCCCGACAACACCCTCGGCTCGCTGATGCCCGTCACCGCCTCCGCCGGCCTCCTCCTCGCCGCCGACCTCCTCTCCACCCTCACCCGCTAGCGCCCTACGTGGTGGCTGCTCGCCCCCACACCCCTCGGCAGGGCTACTCGCCCTGCACCCCGGGAGCGCAGGGCGCTCCAT
>CAMGJH010000190.1 GCA_946056345.1 uncultured Lentisphaeraceae bacterium
GCGCCGCCATTATAGCACGCTTCCCGTGCGGCGTTCGCGCGCTGCGCGCGACGGGTAAGCGCCTGGTCTGACCTGCCGAGTTTACTTCCTTCGGCGCAAACCGTTATAGGCAGAGGTCAGGAAGCTTCTTGCACCAGGCGTTGCGTTCTGTTTCTAGCCGTTCGCGCCGGGCTTGCGAGAGCGCGAGATATTCCTCTGCGGCATCGATGCCACAGAAGGTCCGCCCGAGAAGGTTCGCTGCGATACCCGTGGTGGAGCTACCGGTGAAGGGGTCCAACACCCGCGCGCCCTCGTTCGTCGAAGCCAGAATTGCCCGCACAAGCAGGGAGAGCGGCTTTTGCGTGGGGTGTTTCCCACAAGTTTTCTCCCAAGGCGCGATGGCCGGCAAGCGCCACACATCGGTCATCTGCCGATTACCCGCTAGGCGATGCATGAGGTCATAGTTGTAGACATGCGGCACGCGCTTGGACTTGCGGGCCCACACGAGGAACTCCGTGGAGTGCGTCAAGGTCCGGCAACTTAAGTTCGGCGGCGGGTTGCTCTTTTGCCAGGTCACCACGTTCAGCACGCGGAAGTCGAGTTCTGCAAGTCCCTGGGCCACCGAGAAGATGTTGTGGTAGGTGCCGCAGACCCAAATGGTTCCGTTTTCGGCCAAGACCTCGCGGCAGAGCGCAAGCCATTGGCGGTTGAAGGCGGCATCGGCCGCAATGCCCTGCGACTTATCCCAGGCCCCCTTGTCGACGCTCACGCACTTGCCCGCGTGGACCGAGAAGCCGCCATTGGACAGGAAGTAAGGCGGGTCGGCAAAGATGAGGTCAAACGCCCCCCTTGGAAAGCCCGGAAGCACCTCCCGCACATCCCCGTGATAGAGCGAGAAATCTCCCTGCGGCGAGGAATAGTAAGGGGTAAGCGCCATTTAGACAAAGAGCCGCTTGGCGATGCCCTGCTCCAAGTCCTTGAGGTTGAAGAGCGTCGGCAGCACCTCGAAGGTCTCGCGCAAGTTGTTCTCGGCGCTTTTCCAGCCAGCGCCATCGGTAAACCAAACGAACTTGAAGCCGGGGATTTTCTGCGCCTCCAAGGCGAGCATCTTGTAGCTCCGCGCCGTCTCGTTCAGTTTGGAGCCGTTGCTGCTGTAGAAGTTCGTCTCAATCGCGTAGACACACTGCGCTGTCTTAACCACAAAGTCGAAGCGCTTAACCGTCTTGCCAGCATTCGTCAACGGTGCAATATCAACCCCCAGTTCCGCCATCCGCTGCGACGAGAACTGGCACGTGTAGTTCACCCCGGCCTCGATGAGGTAGCGCTCGACGCGCTGCTCCATTAAACTTCCTCCGCGCCCCTTCCGTCCGTTGGAGTCTAGCCCCGTCTCCACGCCCAGCACGTAGTCGTAGAGATTACTGACCAAGTGCTTGGAGAGCAGGTCGAAGAGGCCGGTCTTGCGCATAAAGGTGCAGTAGGCATCCAGCGAACAAGCGCGCGTAGCAAACGAATAGAGCCCGCCGCCCTCCTCGTCCTCCGCAAAGATCTCCGGCTCGCGTTTGGCTAGGAGAATTGGGATGGCGGCCAAGACCGAGGGATACTCCTCGACCAACGCGCGAAAGTCCGCCTCAATCGTCTGCGACCCAATCAGCGCGTTCAACGCATGGAGCCGAACCTTGTGTTCCTTCGCCAACTCAAAGACCTTCGGAAAGTCGACATAGAAGGCATAGGTGGCGATACTCTCGCGGAACTGAGAAAACCATGTATCAAAGTCGCGCATATCCATTCACTCTTGATAGTTGCGGATAGCCAATTCGGTAATCTTTCCCCGTCCATCGGCCTTCGCGTTAATCATCCGGCTAGCATAGACGCGGTGAATCTCAAAGCCCCGATAGAGCTCATCAAAGAAGGTGTCCTCCGGGTCCGTGTTCGCCGGGTCCGAATTAGAGAGCAACCACCGATGTCCCTGCGCATCCAGCGTGCGACAGAAGGCCGCCAAGCGCCGCTGTTGGTCGTCGTTAAACCCCTCCTTGGCGTAAGCCGTAAAGCTCGGCGTCTTGGGCAACGGCCGATAAGGCGGATCAAGATAGACAAAGGCCGGCTCGGTCATTCGCTCGGCCACCCCCGCAAAGTCCCCGGTTAAGATTTCAACCTTCTGTAGCAAGCGACTATCCGCCAGCAAGGTCTGCTCATCGCAAATCTGCGGCCGCTTCGCCTTCCCGAAAGGCACGTTGTATTCCCCGCTCGCGTTCACTCGATACAACCCGTTGAAGCCCGTCCGATTCAAGAAGATAAAGAGCGCCGCTTGCTCCACCGCCTCGGCCGACCGCGCATTATAGCGCGCACGCTTGGCCAAGTAGTAGTCCTTTCGTGCCGCCATTTCCTCCAACGCAAAGAACTCCGCCTGAATATCCCGCAATGCCGCAATCAACGCCTGCGGGCACTCCTTGACCACGCGGTAAACCCCAGTCAAATCAGCATTCAAGTCGTTAATAATCACCCGCTCAATCGCCGGATAGTGCACCAGGATATGAAACAACATCGCCCCACCCCCGACAAACGGCTCCACATACGCCTTAATCTTCCCCGCTCGCAACGCGTGGGGGAACAAAGCGTCCAGTTGTTCGAGCAACTGCCCCTTCCCCCCGGCCCCCTTCACGAACGGCCTCCCCCGAAAGCCCGCCTCGGCCTGAGCCTTCCCGCCCCTTTCAAACACCTCCCCTTGAAGCGCCATCACTGCCGCCACTGCGCCTTTGCAAAAGTTCCGCCTCGTCACTTGGCTCATACCATTGTCCTTGCACCCGCGCAAACAAGCTGCGAGAAGTTTCTGCTCTCTCGTCGTAGCCACGCGCGCTGTTCTGTGAGGCATTCTACCACAACCCCAGCGTGCTTTGCTCGTTTGGGTGCGGAGGGCGGGTGGCAGCAACGCCGCCGAGAGGAGCTCGCTCCGCTCGCGATGACGGATGGCAGATGACGGAGCGCGGGCGGAGCGCGCAGCTAACGGCTAACAGCTAACGGCTAACAGTTGCCGCCGGGCACACCCCACCAGGCGAGGAACTCGACGTTGCCTTCGGGGCCGAGGAGGGGGGAACGTTCGCAGCCGAGCCAGGAGAGGCCGAGTTCGCCGGTGCCGAAGGCGCGGATTTCCTCGACCACGCGCGCACGGACGGCTTCGTCGCGCACCACGCCGCGGGGGGCGTCTTTGCGTCCGGCCTCGAACTGGGGCTTGATGAGGGAGATCATCTGGCTGCCGGGGGCGAGGCAGGCGGCCATCGGCGGGAGAATGAGCTTAAGGGAGATGAAGGAGACGTCGGTAACGGCGAAGGTGGGCTGCTCGGGGAGGTCGGCGGGGGTGAGGTAGCGGCAGTTGAACTGCTCCTTGCTCCAGACGCGCGGGTCGGTGCGCAGGCGGTAGTGGAGCTGGTTGGTGCCGACGTCGAGGGAGAGGACGCGGCGGGAGCCGTGTTGGAGGAGGCAGTCGGTGAAGCCGCCGGTGGAGGCGCCCACATCGAG
>CAMGJH010000191.1 GCA_946056345.1 uncultured Lentisphaeraceae bacterium
TTCGCGCAGTTCGGCAACGAGTTCGCCAAGGTTGTCCATAATGTCGACGGGGGGTTTGCCGCCAATGGGGGCGCTTTCGGGGAGGGGCTCGGCGCTGGCCGAGCCGGGCTCGAGGACGAGGCAACTACCGCCGAGGAGCGAGGTCTGGCCGACGGTGACGGTGGCATCGGCGCGGAGGGGGACGTCGGCATTGATGCGGAAGTTGACCCAGACGCAGCCATCGCCCAGGGTGAGGGATTGGACGCTGCCGACCTTCATCCCGCGGACGTGGACGGGGTCTTGGACGCGGAGCGAGCCGACATGCTCGAAGCGCGCTTGGCGCAGGACGGTGTGCTTGCCGTGGAGCCAATCGACGCCGCTGATGATGATGGTGAAGAAGGCGAGGAGGGCGACAACGGCGACGACGAAGAGGCCGGTGATGACTTCGGGAAGGATGCTTTGGGACTTGTTGGCCATATTAGGGCTCCAAGGCTTGGGCGGCGAGGAAGGCTTGGACTTCCGGGACCGGGGAGTTCAGGATTTCAGAGGGGGGGGCGACGGTGAGGAAGCGGCCGGCTTTGAGGAAGCCGATGCGGTCGGCGTAGCGCAGGGCGCCGGCCAGGTCGTGGGTGACCACGACGCAGGCGGCACCGTGGGTTTGGTTGACTTGGGTGATGAGCGCGTCGATGGTGCGCGACATCACCGGGTCGAGGCCCGAGGTGGGTTCGTCGAAGAAGAGGACCTCCGGCTCCTCGATGATGGCGCGGGCGAAGGCGGCGCGCTTGACCATCCCGCCGGAGACTTCGGCCGGGTAGAGCTCGCCGGCATCGGCCAAGCCCACTTCGGCGAGGGCGGCCTGGACGCGCTCGGCAATTTCGCGCTCGGGGAGGTGGCCGTGCGAGCGTAGGGGGAGGGCGACATTCTCGGCAAGGGTCTTCCAACCCAGGAGCGCGCCGCTCTGAAAGAGGTAGCCCACGCGGCGGCGGAGCGCGGCGAGGGCGGTGGCGGAGAGCGCGCAGAGGTCTTGCCCCAGCAGGCGGACGGTGCCGGAGGTGGGCGAGAGTTGGCCGGAGGCGAGCTTGAGCGAGACGCTCTTGCCGGTGCCCGAGGGGCCGATGATGACGAAGCGCTCGCCGCGCTGGACCGCGAAGGTCTGGCCGTCGAGCACCCGGCGCGACCCGAAGCGCTTGCAGACCTGCTCGAAGGCGACGGCGGGCTCGGCGTTAGAGGACATAGCAGAACCTGGTGATAAAGTAGCCACCGATGAGGATGGCGAGGAAGGAGTAAATGACGGCCCGGCGGGTGGAGGCACCGACCCCGGCCGCCCCTTGCGTGGTGCAGAAGCCGACCGTGCAGGAGATGCCGCTGACGAGGATGCCGAAGACGAAGGCCTTCAGCAGCCCCACCCACAGGTCTTTGACCTCAGCGGCCTCGACAATCTGGCCCATAAACTGCAGGAAGGGGATGTTCAACTGCGTGTAGCCCACCAGCGCCCCGCCGAAGAAGGCCACCACGCAGGTGTAGAAGGAGAGGAGCGGGGCCATCATCGCCATCGCCCACAGCCGCGGCACCACCAAGAAGCGCACCGGGCTCACACTCATCATCTCCAGGGCGGCGATCTCCTCGTTAACGGTCATCGTGCCGAGCTGGGCGGCCATTGAGGAGCCGACGCACGCGGCCAAGATGATGCCCGTCATAAAGGGCCCCATCTCCCGGAGCATTGCGAAGGCGAGGGTGTAGGCCACCATCAGCTCCTGCGAGAACTGCCGGAAGGCAATCCCCAGCTGCAGCCCCAAAATCATTCCCGTGAAGAGCGCCACCACCGTGGCCACCGCCAGCGTCCCAATGCCCACCACGTAGAGTTGGCGCGCCCAGGTTCGCCGGCACTCGCGCTCCAGGAAAATCCGTGGCAGGCCCAGAGAGGCCAGGGCCGTCACCTGAGCCGTGAGGCCGAGCCCTGAGAGCAATCGTGCGGCCAGGCTCCCGGCCGCTTCGCGTGTGAGCATCATTCGGCTTCCTCCTCGCCCGCCTCGCGGTGCGTTCGCCACCAAATCAGTCCCCAAAAGAGTTCGTGCAACGTCTCGTCCGAGCCCGCCTCGCGCCGCGCGGTATAGAAGGTCCAGAAGGGCGCCCAGTTGCGCTCGATGACCGGGACATCGTGTATCGGGAAGAGGATGAGCGAGCGGCGCTCCTCGCCCGTCTCCTCGTGGAAGCTGCTCGCGTAGAAGGGCCACAGACGGAAGACCTGCTTCTGCACGCGCCCCCGGCCGCGGACATCGTAGGCCACCACCTCTTCACCCAGGTAGAAGGGCCAAAAGCGCGTCAGGCGCGTGCGCTGGACCTCGGTCTGCTGGCGCTTGTGCATTGCCAGCGGGTAGAGGAACCACCAACCATCGCGCGTGCCACGGTGGGTCATCCCCCAGAAGCGCCAACTCTTCCAGGTGCTTTCGCGCGGATCGGTGTAGCGCTCGAAGAGGGGCCACGGGGCGCGGATGAGGCGGGCGCCGTCGGCGGTGGTGGAGTAGCGGAAGAGGGGTGGGAGCAGCCCCCAGCCTTGCTCAGTATCCGCGTCAATCCGCTCGCAAATCGGCCAGAGGCACCAGGCGTGGCCGTTGTGGCGCCGGGCGTGGAAGGTCTGGTCGTTCCAGAAGGGCCACAGGATGAACCGCGCGTCGTAGTCCGGCTCGCGCTTGGTGCCGTAGAGCGGCCAGAGGGCCCAGCGCGTCCGGTCAGGGTCGTACTTCAGCGAGAAGAAGGGCCAGCCAAAGTAGTCGCGCATCACCCGCCGCGAGCCATCGGTCCGGTAGCGCAACCAGAACGGGAAGAGCGCCCACTGGAAGTCCTCAAGCATAAAGAACTTCGGCAGCTTACCATAGACCGGGAAGAGGCCCCAATAGTTCTCCCCCTCGTCGCGCCCGTGGGTCCAGATGGGCGGAATGGAGAGCGAGTAGTCGCGCGAGCGGCGGTTGGTGCGATCCGCTTCCCGCCAAAAGGTCATCAACACGCGCCAGTGGAACTCCTCGCCGCGCCAAGCGAAGTGCGTCAAAGGCCAAAGCAGCTCCATATCCCGATCCACCCGCCGCACGGGCGACTGCTCCCAGGCAAAGAAGGGCCGCACCGCCAGGCGCGTCATCCCCTCCCCCTCACGGCTCCCCCACTCAAAAAAGGGCCCCAAGCGAAAACGAAACGCCCCCGCCGGATCCGGCGCCGCTCCCGCGCTCGCCGTCATCCACAGCCCAAAGGCTAACAAAACCAAACGCCAACACCGAAACATACTCCCATCATAGCACACCCTCGCGCCCCCCGCAACGCCCACCCCCGCCCCGGGCCCAAAACGAACCCGCCCCGGGTCGACCCTCAACCCGGGCCTACCTCGAGGCGAACCCGGGGCGGATGGCTACGCAAGAGGAAACCACAAAGAACACAGAGAGCACAAAGAAGCACACAGGGCTGCGCAGGGGGAAAGGCTGAAAGGCACCGCTAAAGGTTTTGCAGTGGCC
>CAMGJH010000192.1 GCA_946056345.1 uncultured Lentisphaeraceae bacterium
CCACCCGCGGCTCGGCCCTGCTGATTGTGCTGGGGTTGCTGGCCTTCTTGATGATTAGCGCGGTGGCCTTCTCGATTTCCATGCGCACCGAGCGTTCGGCCGCCGCCTCCTATCGCCGCAACTTGATGGCGCGCGAATTGCTCTCTACCGCCTTTGCAGATGCCCGCGCCACGCTCGATTACGCCCTTGAGAACCAGTGCCTTGAAGCCAACTTCAATCGCGACACCGCCTCCACATACACCGTCGAGGCCCTCGCGCCCTTCAAGTATCCCGGTGAGGATCGCTATGGGCGGCTCATCACTTCGCGTAATAGTGATGCCTTCGACGCCACTTCTGTGGGGGACGACCCGGTGGCCTACCTGCTCGACAGCAAGGTGCTTGCGCACATCCCGCCCTATGTGGCCTATCCAGTCTATTCAGCGTTGGAGCAGCAGGCGCCATCGGTCAACGCAGGGGCGAACCATGTGGAGTCCGGCAACCGCTACTATATCGATTGGTCGGCTGGCTGGAAGCCCATCAAGGCCAAGATTCCGGAGATTACCGCGGATGTGGCCACGGATGGCAACACGGTTCAGGAGGCCGTCGTTGGGCGTATGGCTTGGGCGGTGGTGAACCTCTCTGACTCGCTGGACATCAATGCTGTTGGGTCGGCCTCGACCTGCCGCGGGTTGGGACTGACGGCCTCGGAGTTCGCCTTTGGCATCACGGATCCTGCGAAGGTCTCCGAAGCCTATGCGTTGCTCAAGGAGAACAAGAACACGGTCGATGGCACGGAGTTGGAGCTGCACACCTTCTGCTCGAACGCCGACTTGGCTCAGTACGCCGCCCACACCACGGGGGATGACTTGGTCATCGAGAGCGACGGGATTTTCCCCTTCTCTTGGCAGGATGCCATTGCCAATTACGAGGATGGCTTCTACTCTCCCTTCTCGGTCTACAGCTTCTGGCCGAAGCGTGAGCGTAAGCGGGAAGATGGCACCGGCTCGACGAGCTCCAATGCCGAGGAGGGCACGACCCTCTCGTGCAATGACATCGACACCACCTCCACGGCAGACGCCTCCTCGGGCACGGGGCAGGAGTTGGCCAGTGCGGTCAAGAAGGCGCTAGGCTCGGATAATGGCGCCGGCGACAACCTTGTGGTGCTCTTGCACGACTATCTCGACGATGACTCCGCGCCGTCCAATGCCAACGCAGAGGGCCCGGAGGAGCTGTGGGCGAATGCCATGCCGACGGTTGAGCGCGTGCCAATGCTCTCGGAGGTGGCCTACGATGCGCAAGGGTGGGGGAGCGAAGAGTCTTTGGCGCAGGCTATCCAGAAGGCTTTTGAGGATGCTTTCAAGGGCAAAGAACCGAAGGTGAGCGCTTCGCCCATTACGCGCATTGAGGATATCCCCAGCAACTTCGGCGACCAGCAAGTTACCATCGAGTTGCCGGCCTTCACGCAGATGATTGGTCTGCGGAGCTACTTCCCCGGCAGCGTTGGTGCCACCGGAAACTTCTCCTTCTCGCCCGAGGGCTTCGGCGGCCTTTTTGCGGTGGCTCTGAAGGGTAACACGAAGCTGAAGATAGCCAAGGACGTGGCCAAGAGTCCCTTGCGGGTAGGCGGCGCGTTGGAGGTGGATGGCGGCTCGGAGGCGCTCTTCCAGAGCACTGGCGCGCAGCCGAGCTTGCAGATGACCACCGAGAAGTTCCAGCTGGAGTTCAAGGGCACGGAGTTGCCGGTGGCCAACCTCGACAAGGGCACGCCGGATGATGCCGAGGAGATGCAGGTTAACCTGTTGGTGGACTTCTTCTTCCGCGTGCCGTGCAAGCAGGGTGGTAAGGTGGTTGACCTCTGCCCCTCGGACATCGCTGGCTCGGAGCAGACCGAGAGCAACTTCCCGGAGACCTTGATCAATCGAACGGCAATCAACACCATCAGCCGCCTCGACGCGCAGTATTTCCGCATTACGCGCCCGGTGACGGTGACGCTCACCTTGCAGTGGCGGATCGAGGAGTCTGAGGGGGCTGACGGCCAGCGGAGTTATAAGGCCGTTATCGACGATCAGGCGATGAAGGTGAAGGTCGACATCAACTTCGGCTCGGATTTGAAGATGGATAATCAAGACTTCAAGCCGGCTTCCGAAGGGCAGCCCTCCTACCTCTCCCTCTCGCCGGATGTGGGGGCTTGGTTCACCATTGATCCGCGCTACAACTGGCTCTCGCCGATGTTCGGCACCTCGAATAAGCCGACGGCCTATGTGGGCTCGGATGGCGGCTACCTCCCGAACTTCTCCTCGCCGCACTGGATCTTCCAGGAGAATGGCGCGTTGACCAATGGCGAAAACACCCCTTCGCCCATCCAGCAGGATTACGCCAACACCCACAGCAACCAGGTGCCCTTCTCCTGGGGGCTCAACGTCGAGGATATCCGTTATGGCTACAACGATGCCGGGCAGCTGCTCCTGCCGGCTGAGCTCGCCTTCCTGCCTGTCCCTTGTGATTCCTCTACCACTTGGTCGCCTCGGCGCAATGTCTACCTCCAGAACGACTTCTCGAGTTATCACGACTCGGTGGCCAAGATGTCCTTCTTCCGGACGCTGCCGGTGGTGGACCTGAATGACGGGGCGATGGACTACACGAATTACACCAAGATTGCTTCGCTCCTGCGCGGCTTTGGCGGCGAGAACTTCCCCGAGGAGCATCGCGGCATTGTCAATGCCTTCGCCGCCCAGGACAACTACCTCCTCCATCAGCGCCTCAAGCAGTTTGCCTTGCTCGGCATTCCGCCCACCATCAAGCAGGCGGCCTACGTCACCTATCAGCGACTCAAGGCCGCTGAGACGGTTAAGCGAATTGCCTCCGGGATGGTCAATGAGGACCTGAAGACCTTGCAAAACCTTTCGCCTGAGTTCCCCCCTGACCTCCGAGGAGGCCAAGCCGAAGTATGACGAGTTCGTCACCAAGTATCTCTTCCCCCTCCCGAACGTTTCCGGCGGGAACCTTGAGAACGCGGCGAAGTGGAATGTCTCCCAGACGCTCTATGAGGGCAAGTCCGGCACGCCCACGCGCCCCAAGACCCTCGACTTCATTGTCCAGGATGACCCCAATGGCTCCTTCGCCGAGCGCCTGATGGCCTACAACGCCACCAAGGGCTCCGCTGACAAGCTCGGGCAGAATGATATGACTACCCTCCTGGCCATTGCCAAGGAGAGTTTCGGCGACCGTCAGCAGCTCTTCCTCTTTATCCTGCGCGCGGACTTCATCGCCTACAACTCGGCGCGCGAGCTCGCGGCCCATAAGCCCCTCTCCACTGCCCGTGCCGTTGCCCTCGTCTGGCGCGATGCCTACGGCGAACTGCCCGACCGCGTGGTCTACTATCAGCTCATCCCCTAAGGAACCGCGATGGCCCAAGACCCCATCCCCGATGAGATCGACGGCGAGGAGGAGGAACTCCTCGACCTGCGCTACGTGGGCGAGCACCAAA
>CAMGJH010000193.1 GCA_946056345.1 uncultured Lentisphaeraceae bacterium
ACCCCCGTGGTTATGCAAGAGTGCCTCTCCGAGCCTGCCGTCTCCTCCAAGGGCGGACTCCACCGCGGCTTCGGGATGGCCATCGTCCGCGCGCTGGTCGAGGCCCACGGCGGGATGCTCGCCTTCCGCTCGATTGTCGGCCGCGGCACCGCCTTCCGCATTTGGGTACCCGCCAGCGAAGAGGCTCCGGCCCCGAGCCTGGAGGAGCCCTCCGTGCCCTGCTCGCCCCAACGCGCCGAGGCGCTCCTCCACGCAATCAGCCAGCAGCAAGCAGCCGTGCCCAAGGGCTTCACCTGCCTGGTGGTCGATGACGACAGCGCCATCCGCACCGCCTCCAAGACGCTCCTGGAGCGCACCTTCGAGGCCACTGTGCTCGTCGCTTCCACCCCCACCGAGGCGCTGGAAGCCGTGCGCCACCACCCCGCGTGCGCCGTCGCACTGATCGATGCCCACCTGGGCCAGGAGACCTCGCAGGCGCTCTGCGCCGAGCTGCGCAAGCGCGCGCCGGGGCTCAAACTGGTCATCACCTCGGGCCTCTCGCGCGAGCATATCGATTTTCTCTTCAAGGGGCTGAACCCCGAGGGCATTCTGCCCAAGCCCTGGACGTTGGCCGACCTGCGCACGCTCTTGGCCGCGTTGCTCACCCCCACCACCTCTCCCGCCGCTAACCCGTAAGGAACGCTTATGTCTACAGTCCTCATCGTCGACGACGAAGCCCGCATTCTGATGTTGCTCGAGAGTCTGCTCAAGAGCGCCAAGTTCGATGTGCTCCCGGCCAAGGACGGCCCGACCGCCCTCCAGACGCTCGACGCGCACCCCGAGGTCGACTTCGTCCTCACCGACCTGCGAATGCCGGGGATGGACGGGCTCGAGCTCTTCGGCGAGATCCGCAAGCGCCGCCCGGGGATGCCGGTCATCCTCCTCACCGCCTACGCCTCGTTGGAGACGGCGCTGGACGCGATGCGCGGGGGCATCTTTGACTACATCACCAAGCCCTTCAAGGTCAACGAGCTGATGGCCACCATCCGCGCGGCCGACCGCCAGGCCCAAAGCCGCAAGACCCAGCTGGTCGAGGGCTCCGAGGCGGCGGACGCTGCGCCCGAGGCGGCCGTTCTGGGCGGGATGATTGCCACCGCCCCCACGATGCAGCCGGTCTGCGAGACGCTGCGCAAGGTGGCCCCGCACGCCGTCACCGTCCTCATCAACGGCGAGAGCGGCACCGGCAAGGAGGTCGTGGCCCGCACCCTCCACGCGCTCGGTCCGCGCGCCAAGGGGCCGTGGGTGGCGGTCAACTGCGCGGCCCTGCCCGAGCCGCTCTTGGAGAGCGAACTCTTCGGCCACGTCAAGGGGGCCTTCACCGGCGCGACGGCCGACAAGAAGGGCTTGGTGGAGGCGGCCAACGGCGGTACCCTCTTCCTCGACGAGATCTCCTCGATGCCCCTCAACCTCCAAGGCAAGCTCCTGCGCTGCCTGCAAGAGCGCGAAATCCGCCGCGTGGGCGGCTTGCAGGATATCCCGGTGGATGTGCGCCTAGTGGCCGCGAGCAATGCCGACTTGGAGCAGTTGGTGGCCGCCGGCAGTTTTAGGGCGGACCTCTATTACCGCTTGGCGGTGGTGTCGGTGAACCTGCCGCCGCTGCGCCAGCGCCGGGAGGACATCCTGCCCCTGGCCAAGCACTTCATCGATGCCGGCCTGCCCCCGGGCACCCCACGCCCGGCCCTCTCCAACGGCACCGCCGAGATCCTCACCCACTACACCTGGCCGGGCAATGTCCGCGAGCTGGAGAATGTCATCACCCACGCCCTCGCCTTCCGCGAGGGGAGCGAAGTCATCCTCCCGGCACACCTGCCCTCGAAGCTGGCCGCGGCCCTCTCGGTCATCCAGCCGCCCGGCGAGCAGGCCCCCGGCGCCGCCACGCCCCCGGTCGATGAGTCGCTCAAAGGCTACCTCCGCCAGAAGGAGCGCGAATACCTCCGCCAAATTCTCGACCGCTGTAATGGCGACAAGACCGAGGCTGCGCACATCCTCCAGGTCTCCGTGGCCACGCTCTACCGCAAGCTCTCCGAGTAAGCCCCTAGGAGCCCTGCCGATGTTTTCCCTCCGCCGCCCCCACCCTGCCCGCGCGCGCCGCGCTAAGGCCGGTTTTACCCTCGTCGAGGTCACCCTCACCTCCGCCCTCCTGGTCCTCCTCTCCGTCTTTATGCTCGATAGCATTATGACCTATCGGCGCATCTCCGAGGAGAACAAGTGCCGCCTCTTGGCCGACGCCTACATCTGGGACCACCTCTGGAAGCAATTCAACCGCCCCTTCGACCACCTGCCCACCTCCACTGCCCCCGACGAGCTCACCCTCCAAATCCCCGAAGCCGAGGCCAAGCGCGACCTGCCAGTCCTCTCCCGCGACGGCAAGCTGCCCGTCTACCGCACCCTCTACATCCGCCGAGATGGCAACAAATGCACCTTCTTCGCCAACCTCACCTGGCAGGTGGGCGGTAAGTGGCGCAGCCTTTGGCAATACAACGGCCCCACCCTCGATGACCTCTCCGTCCCAATCAACGACCTGATCACCTCCTCCCCCTACCGCCTCGTGCGCACCAACAACTCCCGCCTCACCGACTGACGGTATACCGAACGCTACGCGGGATTAAGCAACTACAGAGAACGCAACGAACACAAAGACCGCACCGACAACGAAGGGAGTGTTGGATAACTATGCAGAGGATGACACCTATAACCGCATCCGCCCCGGGTCCGAGGTCAACCCGGCCCGAGTTCGAGGTCAACCCGGCCCGGGTCCAAAACGAACCCGCCCCGGGTCCGAGGTCAACCCGGGAAAAGTGGCCTGCGGAGCAGGCCTCTGCAAAACCCGGACAACCCGCCTTGACGGGCCTCTCTTTGTGCTCTTTGTGTTCTTTGTGGTTAAATCCTGCGCAGCCATCCGCCCCGGGTGCTCTGCGCGTCCACGCCCTGTCGACTGTCAACTGTCGACTGTCGACTTCTCTCTCTCCCCGGCGTCAACGCCGCCGAGCCGGCATGACCCTCGCCGAGGTGGTGATGGCCTCCTCGCTCGGCGTGCTCATCCTGGGGCAAGTCCTCAGCGTAACCATCTCCTGCCAGCGGGGGATAGCCGCCATTGTCGCCAATACCGAGCTCGCCATCACGCTGCGCAATGTGCGCGACAAGCTCCTCTTCCGCCTCACCCCTGGGGAGAATGAAGGGCTCTGCAGCGTCGCGATCGACCAAGTCTCCTCCGAGCGCGTCACCTTCCATAAGGTTGGTGCCATCGGCTCGCCGGAACACCTCTCCCTAAGCGGCACCGGTGGGCTCACCTACTCCGAAGCCGAGACCGATTCTCCCTTCGCCCGGCGCTGGCTCGCCCCCGCCCCCATCCTCGTCTCCCCCGCCAGCCCCCCCGCCTCCCCGTGGAACGCCCGCCTCGCCCCCCCCTACGGCCACCC
>CAMGJH010000194.1 GCA_946056345.1 uncultured Lentisphaeraceae bacterium
GTCTCGGGGATGACCGTCGCCGCCGTCGTCAGCGTCACCTCTCTCAACTTCGCCGTCGACATCCCGCTCGGCAAGAACGGTGCCACCAAGGTCGTCGGTGCCACCCCCGTAAAGGCCCCCTCGCCTATCTCCCGCACCGAAGCGGGAATCTCCACCCGATCTAGCGCACAGCACCCCTCAAACGCCCGAGCCCCAATGGCAGTCATTCCCGCCGGAAGCACAATCGACCGCAAGACCGTATTCCTAGCAAAGGCCGCCTCGGGGATGATCGTCGCCGCCGTCGTCAGCGTCACCTCCATCAGGTTGGCCGTCGACATCCCGCTCGGCAGGAACGGTGCCACCAAGGTCGTCGGCGACACCCCCGTAAACGCCCCCTCGCCAATCTCCCGCACCGAAGCAGGAATCTCCACCCGCTCCAGCGCACAACACCCCTCAAACGCCCGTGCTCCGATAGTGTTCAGACCCACCGGGAGCACAATTGACCGCAAGACCTCATTCCCTGCAAAAGCTGCCTCTGAGATAACCGTCGCCGATGTCGTCAAGGTGACCTCCTTCAGCTTCGCCGTCGACATCTCGCTCGGCAAAAACGGTGCCACCAACCGCTCCGGTGCCGCCCCCGTAAACGCCCCCCCGCCAATCTCCCGCACACTCGCAGGAATCGTCACCGAGGTCAGTGACCTACAATTGTAGAACACATTGACACCGATGGAGGTCACGCCCTCGGGAATCGTCACCGAAGTCAACTTCTTCGTCGACATCCCACTCGGAATCCAAGCTGCCGTCAACACCTCCGGCGTTACCTCAGCGAACGCATGGGCGCCGATGGTAGTCACGCTAGAGGGAATCGTCACCGAGATTAGAGAACTGCAATACTCGAACGCAGAGTCGCCGATGGAAGTCACCCCCTCGGAAATCGTCACCGAGGTCAGAGAACGGCAACCATAGAACGCATCCTCGCCGATGGAGGTCACGCTCGAGGGAATAACATAATCGCCTTTTACACTAGGGGCAGCAAGAATCACTGAGTAGTCCTTGTTAAACAAACAACCGTCTAAAGACGCATACGATGCATTACCCGAACTCACGGTGATAACGAGAGAACTACAACCCACGAACGCCCTGTCGCCGATGGAGGTCACGCTTGAAGGGAGCGTCACCGAGGTCAGAGAAGCGCAATCCTCGAACGCCCAGTCGCCGATGGTGGTCACGCTCTCAGGAATCGTCACCGAGGTCAGAGAACTGCAACTAGAGAACGCATAGTCGCCGATGGAGGTCACCCCCTCGGAAATCGTCACCGAGGTCAGAGAACGGCAATACTTGAACGCAGTGTAGCCGATGGAGGTCACGCCTTCGGGAATCGTCACCGAGGTCAGAGAACTGCAATCAGAGAACGCAAAGTCGCCGATGGTGGTCACCCCCTCGGAAATCGTCACCGAGGTCAGAGAACGGCAATCGGAGAACGCAGACCGACCGATGGTGGTCACACTCGAGGGAATTGTCACCGAGGTCAGTCGCCAGCAGCCGTTGAACGCCGAGTCGCCGATGGCGGTCACACTCGCGGGAATTGTTACAGAGGTCAGAGAATAGCAAGCAGAGAATGCCCAGTTGCCAATGGAGGTCACGCTCGAGGGAATCGTCACTGAGGTTAAACAAATACAATCCTTGAACGCAGCGTAGCCAATGGAGGTCACCCCCTCGGGAATCGTCACAGAGGTCAGAGAACTGCACCTGGAAAACGCATGGTCGCCGATGGATCTCACGGGGTAGCCGCCGAGGGTGGAGGGGATGGTGAGATCGCCGAAGTAGCCGGTAGGGGAGGCGGTGATGGTGGCTTGGCCGTTGGAGACCTCATAGGTGAAGTTGCCTTCGGTGAGGGCGGGGAGGGGGGCGGTAAGGAGGAGGGTAAAGAGGAGGAGGGCGTGGCGGCGGAGGGCGGCCAGGGAGAAGAGGCGTGCGAGACGATTCATAGCGAAGCCCTTTCAAGATAGGCTAAAGCACTTTAAGGCCAACAACCTTGAAGCACTTATTCTTCCGTTCCAATGTTAATCCAACCTTAACTTTATTGGTTTTCAGTAAAATGAGCGAGTCAAATGCTCTACGCAACGGGAAGGCTAAAATAAACGACTCCTCCGCCTCACGTATCGTCAGACAGTGAACATAAGCTGTCTTCCGCCTAAGGATAATCTTGTTCGTCTTCTCTTCCTCAAAGATAAAGGGCGCGGCCGGCGTTATCTTCAAACTGGGAGTACATAACACTCCCTGATTAGGCGCAGTATTCACTCCCTGGCCGATAGAAATCTCTTTGATGTAACCTTCGGTGTAGTAGATGGCCATAGCGTTATACCTCCGTTTCTTGTGTAAGACGTAGTTCAATCTCCAGACTGGCGTTTGAGAGGTCTGGGTAGACATTCTCGATGGGGACGCCGAAGTGGCGCAACTCCTCGCGGATGTGGCGTTTATAATCAGCGTGGATTTGGATGTAGTCGACCTGGGCAATCCCGTAACTCGGGGCGGCGGGATTGTCATAATCGGCCAATGAAAAGGTGGGGTTAAGCGGCTCTTTGTTGTCGTGGCAACCAAAGGCGAGAAAGATTCCCTCCTGCACCCGGATGCGCTCGGAGTTCCAAATTGGCTTGAAGGCCCAGACGTGCTGAATCTCTTCACGGAGTTGATCCCGGGCCAATGCCAAGTTCCCCGAGGAGGAGCCGATCTCCATCTCAAAGCCAGGGCGTGAGTTGGTTATCTCGTAGCGCAGATGGTCCAAGCCCGTCTCTTGCGAAGGATTAATCAACTCGCGCTTGACGAGCGGCAGATGGGCAATCGCGTGGATAATATCGCTCGTGAAGGACTTTATCCGGGCCTTATTCACCTTCATCACGCGGATATACCCATCATGGCCATTGTCGCGTCTATCCCGACGCAGCAACTCTCCCCCGCCACAGGCAAACATCGCCGCCATCAGCACATTGCTTGATAAGTCGCAAAAGCGCGTCGGCACCTGAAAGTGCTGCATCCGCCCCACCCGCTCGACCATTGTCCGGTCGGTTTCAAACGAGGCCACGTGCAAACGCATTGCCTCCCGGTAAAACCATCCCTCATGCGTGATATAGGTTTGCTTACGATCCAAATAACACGGGAAGGCAGGCGCCAACGGCAAATCACCTCCCTCCTCCTTGCGCTGGTAGTTCAATGACTCCCCGCGAAAGAAGAACTCAGCCTCCTGAAACGCGCCTTTCTGGCGCGCCGCCTCAAGAATCCGCGTTGCCTCCGCAACGATATCGCTCACATTCCTGCACCGCATCTTGCATTTGTCCTCTCTACCTCAACTGACGGTTTATATTTTACCCCCCCCCGTGCCGATAAGTCAAGGGCTTTTTTGTGTTTTGTGCGATGGAGGGGGCGACCGGGGGCGGGTGGCTACGCAGGTTAGCAGCCACAAAGGACGCAAAGA